>JBGQKF010000023.1:0-20439 GCA_041499435.1 Gammaproteobacteria bacterium | reverse complement strand
CGCCATTCGCGGAGAAACCGCCCATCTTGCCGCCGGCCGCAAGCACGCGATGGCAAGGCACCACGATCGCGAACGGATTTCTGCCGAGCGCCTGGCCCACCGCGCGCGCAGAACGCGGAGCACCGAGGCGCGCTGCCACTTCACCATACGATAGCGTCGCGCCCGGCTCAATAGTGCGCGCGGCCTCGTAAACGCGGCGATGAAACGGCGGCACGTGCTCCATGTCGAGCGCGATCGTGGACAAATCGACCGGTTCGCCCCGCAGGAGCCCTTGCACCGCCTCCAGCGCCCGCCTCACCTCGGCGGGCGGTTCACCTTCCTGCGCCCCGGGGAATCGTTCCAGGATGCGCGCGCGAGTCTGCAACTCCCGACCCTCCGGAAGTTGCACGGCGACCACGCCCCGCTCTCCCCATGCAATGGCGCAGCGGCCGACTGGCGTATCGAACAATGCAAACTGGGCTGCGCTCATGAGGTGGAATCGTAGCACCCGGTGCGATCTGGAACTTGGAAAATACTGCTGAGTCGCGACATGGCGCGCTCACGGTCACCTGGTTACAAGGTGCGCAGGCTGATACCGAGCTCAGAAGCGAGCTTCCCACCGCTCACCGGATACCGGTACCGCCGCAGCAGCTGAATGAGATCGAGCAGACGCTGGGCACGAGACAAGCGCGGCTCCTTATGTACGGGCAATCAAGTCGACCTGCGGCGCTTCGATCTCTCGGGCCAGGCACGCATCGCATTGGCAACCACAGCCTGCAGGCTTTTCGGTGAAGCGCCATCGGCCGCCTGGATGGACAGTCCTTGCAATACCGTTTCGTAAAACTTCGCCAGCGCACCGGCATCGGTGCCTGCCGGCAGCTCTCCTTCACGGATGCCGCGTTCGATTCGCTTTTTAAGAATCGATTCCGCATTCGCGCGGCAGGCGATCGCTGCTTTGCGCACCTTGCTCGAAGAAGTGTTGAGCCCCGACATCACCAGCATGCAGCCCGCGCTGGCGCCGGGTAACGTTTTCGCGGAATGAAGCAGCAATCCCTCCACCGCGGCGCGCGCGGTCGGGACGTCGGCCCAAAAGGTTTCCCGGCAAGCCTTCTCATCGAGATAGTGCCGTAGCGCTTCGACATAGAGCGCTTCCTTGTCGCCGAAGGCGGCATACAGGCTCGGCGGATTGATCCCCATCGCTGTAGTCAGGTCGCCCAGCGAAGCGTCGTCGTAGCCCTTACGCCAGAAGACCTCCATGGCCCGGCGCAGCGCCTCCTCGCGATTGAAGGATCGCGGGCGTCCGCGCACCGGCCGGGGTGGGGTGTCGATGGTTTTCATAGTGATCGATACTAAATTATTTGACGGCCGGCCGCAAACGGCTTAACCTTGCGCAACAATCTGTATCGTACACTACATAATAAACCCGCGTACGCAGAACCATTCAAGGAGAGTCAACATGGGAAAGCTCGATGATAAAGTGGCACTGGTTACCGGCGGCAACAGCGGGATTGGACTGGCGACCGCGAAACGCTTCGCCGCAGAGGGCGCACAGGTCTACATCACCGGCCGCCGCCAGAAGCAACTGGACGATGCGGTCAAGGAAATCGGCGGCGGCGCCATCGGGGTCCAGGGCGACGTATCGAAGCTCGCCGACCTCGACCGCCTGTACGACACGATTCGCAAGCAGCAGGGCCGGCTGGACACGATGTTCGTCAACGCCGGAGTTGCCCAGGTCGCGCCCATCGGTGCGATCAGCGAGGAACAATACGATCAGCTCTCATGGCACGGAATTGTTCGTCGATGGGGGCATGGCGCAGATCTGACGCCGAGAGTGCGCCAAGCAGGCAACAAACCCGTCCCTGACGGGATCTGCCATTGCAGGGGCAACAATTGGGATCGTCTGTGTGGCTCACATCGCGGCCTGGACGGCTGCTACAGAAATGACACGGACATCCACGTACCATCAAGCCATTCAGTACGCGCTCCCATCCCCCGTGTTTGTAACCAGAACGGGATGCCCCTCCAGAACATAGATGAACTCGTCTCGCTTTGAATGGGTATGTCGAAGGGCGAAGATCGCACCAGGTCTCAGGCGCGTGAGGTTGACTCCGAAGTTGGTCAGACCGAACAGATCCCCCAGCACGCGCTTCTCTCGACCGGCTACCCGCGAGGCGAACGGCTCAGGATAATTCGTCGTTTTAACCCGCGCTGGTACATCTGCCACGTGGACGGCGGTGGGAGAGACATGAGGTTCCATTGCGGTTTTCTCTTCAATCTAACGCCCGTGGGAGCTGAGATTGTTGAGCCCTAAACGTTCCGGTTGACCGGGCGCCGCCAATGAACGCGATTGGCGAGAAGGTTCCACGCTCACCGCACTTCGTGCTCAACAATTTTGACGATATCACTCTTCAGGTGAGGTTTGCCCGTGTTGAGCAGCCACCGTTCCAACGCACGATTTGCATCGCGGGCATAGAGACTTGTTACACCTTTCGTGATCTGAACGGTGCCAGTCTGGATACGAATCAACTGGGTGTCAGCCCCTTGCGTTACTCGGACGATGAACCCGCGATATCCCAGGTTGCCCGCTGGTTCCCTGGCCGAGGTTCGCGGCAGCGCGGCCAACTGCTTCACGAGGGTGTCAGCCTCAGCGTTCGTCAGAATCCACGTCGGGTTCGGCATGCCGGAGAAGATGTCGAGCTCGACTTCACCACGCGCTGGCATCGATTCGCCTCCTGCTTTATAGCCCTGGCGGCCGTGCTGGCCACTGGCATCGGCGTGTGTGTCGGCGTGCAGGCCAGCAGCAAAAAAGACATACTCTGATACCTTGAGCATACTACGCCACGAACGCCGTCAAATTGTTCTGGTAGAAATACCCACAAAAGTCGGTGTAGTTGCCACGACAAATGTTGTTCGGCGCATACCCTTTACCCTGATACTGATAGATGGGGTGGCCGCAATCGTCGGTGTATTTGGCCGGTGTGCCGCCGGGCTTGTGCCCCCACCACCAGTACGGTCCGCCGGTCACCAAGCGATAAAAATGGTAATCGTGGTTGGGCCAGATCACCAACACGATGGTCAAGGCGTTTGGCTCGCAGCCGTCTTTCCAACCGTCGGCACGCAAACCCTCGATCACGCCGCCGCACGTGATCGACGTGGCCGGGTGCCCGCCGCGCCGGCCGGGCAGAGCATAACGGATATCGGGCATATGGTTGCTGGCGAAGCAGTAACAGTTGTTGCGTGTGACGTGGGCAGGGTCGTTAAAGAACTGTGCGTTGGCGCTGAAATAGTTGGAACCACACGCCCACCACGTCTCGTGGACTTCCGCCCCGGGTTTGTAGGGCACGTCGACGGGGACTTCTGCTTCCTCGACACGATTGCGATCGATTTTGGCGGTGGGGTCGACAGGGCCGCGCGATCGGGGCACAAGCGCCACGCCACGCGAGACTACAGCCTGCACCTCGTCGGGGAGACGAGCGCCCTGACGGGTAGCGGTCTTCACCAACCAGTCGGCGGCTGAATCCTTTCTAGCCGTCTTGATGCCGATGCGGAATTCATTCGGAAACGGCGTGCGTCTTGCCGACACGGCCTTGTCCCACACGCCTTCGTCGGTCTTGATCCGTCGGACTATCAGGCCGCGATAGCCGAGTCCGAATTGCTTGCTCAATATCGGCACGGGCGAAATCTGACTTGGCTCAGCGCTGAGTAGTTCATACAACGTCTGCTCCTGACGCTTCGATAGAATCCAGGTGGGGTTTGGCATGCCGGAGAAAATGTCAAGCTCGACTTCTAACACGATGATCTCCTTATTCAGATTAACGGTAGCGGAGGAGAATCCATTCCGTTCACCCCGGGCGCGATCTCGCGCGTGTCGTGACGTCCTTCGAGCGGAAAATGATACCCCTAATACAGTCAACAGAGGCACCGCCGGCGGCGCCTGGGCCTGGTGGCGTCGAGCATCGCTGTCGCACGCGCGCACTGGCGGCTACCCGGAGCTCGCACGAGGAAGTAGAATCTGTTCGTGGCGCCCGCTCCTGGTGCGGGCGAGTCGTGGAGATTGTTGATGAAGCGCGCCTTGCTTTTCCTGATATCCCTCTTGTCCGGGCTGAGCTGCACCGGGTCGGCGTTCGCCCTGAGCCCGGGCGAGCGCGTGGACAACTTCCGCTTGCTCGATCACAAAGGCGTCTCGCACGAGCTGTATTACCTTTCCGACGCGAAAGCCATCGTTCTCATGACCTATGGCAACGGCTGCGATATCGTGCGCAACACGCTGCCCACGCTCAAAGAGATCCGCGAAAAGTATCGCGCACAGGGCGTCGAGTTTTTGCTGATCGATTCCAACCTGCAGGACGGCCGCGATGCGATCGCCGAGGAAGCGGCCGAATTCGGCATCGACTTCCCGATTCTGGTAGATGAGTCGCAACTGATCGGCGAAGCGCTCGGCATCGCCCGTACCGCGGATGTGCTGGTGATCGACCCCAAGACATGGAAGCTCATCTACCGCGGTCCGGTCGATGATCGCCTGGCCTACGGTGCGCAGCGCCCCGCCGCCACCAAGCCGTATCTCGCCGATGCCCTCGATGGGGCTCTCAGCGGCAAGCCGGCTGCGATCGCGCAGGTGGAGGCGCTCGGGTGCCTGGTCAATCTCCCGGAGCGGGATCGTCGCCAGGAGCACGCTCAGATCTCGTACTCCGAGCAGATCGCTCCTCTGCTGACTGCGAAATGCGCGAGCTGCCACCGCGCCGGCGGAGGCGCGCCCTGGGCGATGTCGGGCTACGACATGATTCGCGGCTTCGCGCCGATGATCCGCGAAGTCGTGCGCACGCAGCGCATGCCGCCCTGGCACGCCGATCCGCACTACGGCAGCTTCGTCGGCGAGCGCACGATGTCGGTCGAAGACACGCGCATGCTGGTGCATTGGATCGAAGCCGGTGCGCCGCGCGGCAGCGGCCCGGATCCGCTGCTCAAGCTCGAGCCGAGCACCTCCGAATGGACGCTCGGCAAGCCCGATCTCATCGTCGAAGTCCCTGCGTACGACGTGCCTGCGACCGGCGTCATCAACTATCAGTATCCGCGCGCTGCTAATCCGCTCGGCCGCGATGTGTGGATTCGCGCGATCGAGATCCTGCCGGGCAATCGCTCCATCGTGCATCACGTACTGGTCGGCATCGACGACCCGGGCAACGGCGCGCAGCGCGCCATCCGCGGCCAGATCGGCGAGCTCGGCGGCTACGCGCCCGGCAAGAATGCGGTGCCCTACCCCGAGGACAGCGGCATCTTCCTGCGCAAGGAAGCAGGCTTCCGCTTCCAGATGCACTACACACCCAACGGCAAGGCGGCGACCGATGTGACCCGTGTCGGTCTGTTCTTCTACGACCAGCCGCCGAAGTACTCGATGCACATGACGTTGATGCTGGATACCGCGCTCGCAATTCCAGCGAACACCAAAGAGTACAAGGCGCGACTCGAGCACGTGCTCGACCGCGATATCGTGCTCTACACTCTGCTGCCGCACGCGCATCTGCGCGGCCGCGCCGCCAGGTTCACCGCTGTGTATCCGGATGGTCGCAAGGAAATTCTGTTGTCGGTACCCAAGTACGATTTCAACTGGCAGACCACGTATGCGCTCAATCCGCCGAAGCCCATTCCAGCCGGCACGCACATCGTGCTCGACATGACCTGGGACAATTCCGCGCAGAATCCAGCCAACCCCGACCCGAATCGGGTAGTGCATTGGGGCGAACAGACCTGGGACGAGATGAACGTCGGCTGGATGCGTTATCGATATGCAGAGGAAGACGGTGCCGGGAGGAACGCGGAGAACACCGGCAGCACCTCGGCCAACCGGTAGCCAAGCCGCGCCACGCCGGCGCGCCAACCTTATTTTGCCCGATCGTATTCCGTCAGGGCTTCGTGCGCAGTGTCGAAGAACTCCTTGCCCGGTACGCCACGCTGGTCGAGATCTTTGATCCACGCATCGACAACGCGCTGAGCCGGGCTTTTCCACTTCGCCACCTCCGCTGCCGGCAACACGTTGATCGTCCCGCCGCGCTCGGCCACGGCCTTGCGCGCGTGTGCCGAGCTGTCGTCGAGAACCTTGGCAAGCCAGGCGGACGTCTCCGGGCCGCTGTTGGCGTTGATGACCTTCTTCAAATCGTCGGGCAGAGTCTTGTAGGTGCCGGCGTTCATCACGAGTACGTACACTGCCGAGAAGAGCCGCGGCGAGCTTCCGTCGATTTCGGAGTGGAATCTCGGCGCCCCATCGACCCCAAGCGCGGGCAGCATCTCCCACGGCAGCAGCAGCCCGTCCACCTCGGCCTTCGTCAATGCGTCGGCGGTCTGCGATGGCGCGAGCTCGACCGGAACGGCGTCGGCTGCCGCGAGAAAATTGCGCGCCATGCGCGAGGCGACGGCGATCCTGAGACCGCGCAGATCCGCCGCCGATTGCAGCGGGCGGCCGCGCAGATGAAACTGCGGCGCCGGGCTCTGATGGATTGCGAGCGCGCGCATACCATCGAGCTCCATGTGCGCTTGATCGCTCAAGCGCACATATTCCCACAGCGCGCGGCTGGAGCCTTCGCTGGTGTTCACCATGAACGGAAGCTCGAAGACCTCGAGCGTGGGAAAACGCCCCGGCGCCGAATCGACGGCCGCCCACACTACATCTGCATCGCCCGCCTTCACCTGATCGAAGAGCTGCGCGGCGCTTGCGTCCGTTCCCACTCCCGCATCGAGATGAAAGTGCAAGCGGCCGCCGGACTCCTTCTCGACTTTCTGCGCCCAGGGTATAAGGAATTGCATGTGGAACGCCGAATCGGCCGGCATGGCGTGCTGCACTTTCAGCGTGACGCCGTGCGCCGCGGCGGAATTGATCGCATCCGGGGCGAAGCCGAGACCCAGGACCAACGCAAACAGACTGAGGTGGCGGGACGGCAACGGTCGTTCTCCTGTCGAGCGAGTGGCGCGATTTTCTCAGGTTTCCATGGTTTGCAGAAGACACCCGTGCCGTGCGGTGCGTTTCACGCCCGTCATGTCCCGGCAGGGAACTGCCGAGCGTACCCTGAACCGCAGCGCCACCCGCCGCGAATTCTCATACCATATCGTGCTGCGTCGTCGTCACTGGAGAGAACGGAAATGGCAACGATCACGACGTGGGATGACTTGCTCTTTCCCGGCAAAGCGACCGATTTCTTCAGTCGCCGACCCATGCCCGCATTCGACCCCTTCGCCGATCGATACAGCGAAGCCAATGCCATCTGGCTCGCGGAGCTGTGCCGGCTCGTGTATCGGCATGACATCGAGGAGGACAACCCGCCGCCGCTGCCCACGCGCACGAGCTTTCTCGAGAAGGCCGGGCTGCGACAACGCTGCTTCTTCAACGACCTGAGGCCGAAGCTGCCGGGCGGAAGCGGCACGCAGGGTTTCCTGATCGAGTCGGTGAATGCGCCGGCCTTTGCCGTGCTGGTGTTTCGTGGCACCGAGCAGAAGCCCGACGATTTCATCACGGATCTGAAAGTTGGCCTGCGTCCATTGCGCAGCGGCGTGGTCGATGTCCATCCCGGCTACGAGCAAGGCATCGACTCGGTGTGGAGCGATGTCGCGCATGAGCTCTCTGCGCTCGCCTGGCCGGTGTTCTACACGGGACACAGCCTGGGCGCGGGGCTGGCTACGCTGGCAGCGGCACGCCGCATCCCGAACGCGCTCTATACATTCGGCTCATCGCGCGTCGGCAATCAGGAATTCGTCGATTCTCTGAAAGGTGTTCAGGTGTACCGGATCGTGGACGGCGCAGACATCATCGCAGACCTGCCATCGCACCAGAGTGGCTACCGGCATGTCGGCGAGGAGGTTCGCTTGCGCACACTTGACACCGGCATTACTCTCGATCCGGTCTATTGGGTGAGGCGGTTGATCGCGCCGCCAAAGTTTGCTGCGGATCATGCACTCGTGAATTACGTGGATCGCATCGGCAGCCCGGCTGCGTAGCCACAGTGCATTGCCTGTTTGCGGCGAGCAGAGGTCACCTCCGGCTGGCATGCGAAACATCGGGGACGGTGTTTCGCCTGGCGTCGCCAGCCGGCGGTGAGTTCAGCAATCAAGCGCTGCTGCGATCAACGGTCGTCGGTATCACGTCCGTTCGAAGCGGGCACCGCGGGGCTCACCAAGACCTGACCCCCTTGCAGCACCCACGCGCGCTGACTGGGTGCGAAGCGTGGAGCAAGCAGCCCATCGTTGATCTCGCGCGTGACCGAGAAGCGATTGAAGCTGGTGGCCGGCAGGAACAGCCGCGAATTGTCTTTGAAGCCGTCCGATCCCGCGTCGATATCGCCCTCCGCCGCGGAAATCACACCGTCATGGTTCGAATCGACTCTCCGCACCTCTTGCGCATACGCCTGGTACAGACGCTTTTCCAGGTTCTGTTCCTGCGGCATGAACGAGGCGCGGCGCACATAGACGTCGAGCAGGATCTCATTGGCGAGCCCGCTGGGGATGAAGCGTTGGCGAAATTCCCGCTGTGCGTCGTTGTCGGCGTCGAACAGATCGGGGTCGCGCGGACGGTCAGGACTGTCGCCATACTTGCGCGGATCGTTCTGCACTCCGGCCGGACCGGAGCCGGGAACGATCGATTGTCGCTTGCCGATCTCGCCGTCGCGCAACGCATCGGGAGGGCTGCCGAACCGGTCCGGGAATCCACCAGTCACCGGCAACTCGTAGAGCGGATGAATCCAGTTGGTCTGGTAGTTGAACTCCCAGTATGCATGGCAGTCGCTCTGCTGCAGGCAATTGTACGCACCCATGCTGAGCTGGATCAACACGACGTTGCTCTGCACGTCCGGGAAGCGATCGTGGGCACTCGGGAAGCGAACCGGCCCGCCATCGATGGTGAAGATCCCGCCGGGCTGGTTATGAGTGTGACGCCAGAACATGGCATCCTGCGCCGTGATCTTTCCGAATCGCGCATGTCCATCGTCGCGCGGCGGGGCCACATCCGGCACTAGCAGATCGTGGATCATCCAGCCTTCGTACCAGCCGCTCTCGTTGTTGATGACGAACAGGCCTGATATATCGGTGAACACGTCGATGAACGCGCCTGGATCGTTCGGGTCTGTCGGCAACCCCGGCTTGGGCTCGACCACCAGTCGCACGCTGGCGATAGTGGGCAGACCGCAGTTCGCGCCCGTCGCAGTTTTCATGGCGGTGTCGTTGAGGCCCGGGATGACAGCGGTGAAGACGTTGGGCTGGAATCCGTTCGTATCGAGCAGGTAATACTGAAACAGTTGACTGGGCTTGTCCGCTTCTGCGAACGTCTGCACCGGAAGCACACTGTGGGGACGCCCCGCGATGTCAGCCAGGCGGTTCTTCAGCGGGTCCGGCAGATTCTTGATGTCGACCCGATTGCGTACGAATTCCATGTCCATGGTCGCGTCTGGATTGGAATGGCATTCTTGATCGGCGGCGTGGGTCAGAGCAGGCACGCACAGGGCCAATATCGAGACCGCCATTGCGGGCCAGCGCGCGCCGGTGACCGATTTCAGGCGCAGCGCTTCGCCCTCTTTGCTGCTGAGTTCCCTCATCTGATTCTCCCTTCACCATGGTGTTCAATTGAGCAATAGGCTGCCGCTCTGGTGGAGCATAAGCCCGCAGGACTAGAGCGCAATGCGCTCGGCGCTGCGCGGCCACCGCGTGCAGATCGAAATCCATTTCTCACAAGAGATCGAACGATCCCAACAGCGCCGCGATGTCTTACAGTGCTCCGGTAAACGTCGAATTGGGATGGAACGGTTCAATTCGTTGCGCGATTGAACCTATTGCACGCTGGCCGCGGTTAACCGCTGGAGCGTGGTTGCGCACGCCGTGACGGCGGCATACGTGGTTATGGAAGGTTCATGCGCAGATGCAGGAGGGATGAGGGCTTCTTACTCAACTTACGGCCGAACACAGTATCGTGAGGAAGCCGGCTCAATGCGCGCTCACCATGCCCAGGAAGGGATTCGCGAACAGCAGATACAGCGCGATCCCGACGCCGATCATGGTGACCGCATCGAGCAGCCCGGCCACGATGAACATTTTCACCTGCAAAGTCGGAATCAACTCGGGCTGGCGCGCGGCGCCCTCGAGAAAGCGCCCGCCGAGAATGCCGAAACCGATGGCGGTGCCCAGGGCTCCCGCCCCGATCAGCATCGCGACCGCGATCGACATGCTACCCAGCAACAGTGACAGTTCCATACGTTCTTTTGCCAGTTTGCGCGGGACGTAACTTCAAGATCCGCTGCAGTGTTGAAAGAGACAACACAACACTAAGGGCGTGGGCGCGGGTCGGCAATTACCTTGCCGGTGATTGACGCGCAGCGGGTTGCGGTGGCGAAGTGGGATTTACTCTCGTGCCTGCTGTCTCCCACGAGGGAGAGGGAACTTCTCTCCCCTCTCCCTTTGCGGGAGAGGGGGAACGCACGCATCAGGTGCGTGCTGCACTCATGTGCGCTTCAGTCTTCACGCTTCACTGGCACCCGATGAGCCCATCCTGCTCAATATACTTCGTGCCGCCCTGGCATTCGATTTTCATGAGCGGCTTGTCGGGGCGGCACTTGAACCGGGGGCCATTCTGCGACCCCGGAACCAGCGACCAGCCCTGCGGGCACAACGTCAGCGTCGCGGCCTCTTTGGCCACATCGCTGCCGCCGCCTTCGGATTCGCCGACCACAATCACCTGCACACGTTTGTCGCCTTCGCATGCCCGCTCTCGGCCGGCTGTGGCACCGTGCACGTGCACGTTGTAGATACCGGGCTTGCGATACACGTGCTTGACCGTCGCCTTGCGCGGGCCCCCATCCATGAATTGCTGCACGAGGTCGGGCGTGCCATCGCCGAAATCCAGGGCAAGCTGACAACCGAGGATACGCGTCACACCACGATCGCGGACGGCCACCTCGACCTCCAGTTCAGCAGGATTGTCGCGCGTGAGGTGCACGGGATTAGGCCGTACCGACAGATTATCGATCGCCACCACCGCGGCGACCGGCGCTGCGTAGAACAACAGAAACAAGGATCCCGGTACGTACCCCAGTCGACCCATGCGCTCCCTCCCGGAAGGTCCGCAATCAGTGAGCTGCGGCCGGCTTCACAATCTGCAGCGCGTGCATGTTGAGCCCGGCGTGATTATCTGCGTACGGTCGCGGCGCTCTGCCCGAAGAGGAACTTGCGTGCCTCTTCATCGACCGTCGGTTGCGTATTCACCTGCTTGCCCTTCTCGTAGGCGCGTACTACCGCCGGCCGCGCGCGAATCGCTTCGAACCAGCGCTGCAAGTCGGGAAAGTCCTCGAGCTTCTGCCGCTGCCGCTCATAGGGGACGACCCATGGATAGCATGCCATATCGGCAATGGAGTACTCGCCGGCAATGTACTCGCGTCCCTTCAACCGCGCATCGAGCACTGCATACAGGCGCGCCGTCTCATTCACATAGCGCTCGATCGCATAGGACAGCTTCTCCTGCGCATAGTTGGCAAAATGGTGATTCTGTCCGGCCATCGGGCCCAGGCCCGCCATCTGCCAGAAGAGCCACTGCAGCACAGCGTACTTGCCCCTGATTTCGCCTGGCAGAAAGCGTCCGGTCTTTTCCGCCAGGTACATGAGGATCGCACCCGATTCGAAGATGGATAGCGGCCCGCCCCCGTCTTTGGGCTCGGTGTCGACGATGGCTGGCATGCGGTTATTGGGCGCAATAGCCAGGAAGTCCGGCTTGAACTGCTCGCCGCGGCCGATGTTGACCGGAATGAGGCGATAAGGCAGGCCGGTCTCTTCGAGAAAAATGGTGATCTTGTGCCCGTTGGGCGTTGGCCAGTAGTGGAGATCGATCATAAAAAGTCCGTGGTTCGTGAGCGTGCCGAAAAGCTACGGAATGATGCTCTGTTCTCGAAACTGCGTAAACAGCCGCAGGAACATATCTTGAGGGATCACGCCATGTCCGGCAAACTCACGTGATTTGGCCTGAGGGAACTCAATCGATGTCCGAACCATTCGATCTTCTCACCATCGGCGGGGGCAGCGGCGGCGTGGCCGTTTCCAATCGCGCGGCCCAGTACGGCGCGCGCTGCGTGCTGATCGAGCGCGGGCGCCTGGGCGGTACCTGCGTGAACGTCGGCTGCGTCCCGAAAAAGATCATGTGGAACGCGGGCCATATCGCGCATACGCTGGAGGATGCAGCCGACTACGGCTTCACCGTAGCTCCCCATGCGCATGACTGGGCCACCCTGAAGAGCAACCGCGACCAGCACGTGCGCGACTTGAATCAGGGTTATGCCGCTAGCCTCAACGCCAATCGCGTCACCGTCGTGCAGGGCACTGCACGGTTCGTCGGCCCAAAGACCGTTGACGTGAACGGGCAGCGCTTGAGCGCCAAGCATGTCGTGATCGCCACGGGGGGTCATCCCATCGTCCCCGATGTCGCGGGCGCGGAGCTTGGCATCACCTCGGACGGCTTTTTCGATCTCGAACGCCGGCCCGACAAGGTCGCCATCGTCGGCGCCGGCTACGTCGCAGCTGAGCTCGGCGGCGTACTGCGTGCGCTGGGCTCGCACGTCACGCTGATCGTGCGCCGCGAGCAGCTGCTGATGAGCTTCGACAGCATGCTGCGCAACGTCCTGATGCAGCAGATGCGCGAAGACGGCATCGAGTTCGTTACCAATGCGCCGATCGCAGGCCTGCAACGCGAGCGCGATGCGACGCTTACCCTCCTGTGCGAAAGCGGCATGCGCATCGGCGGGTTCGATTGCGTGCTGTGGGCAATCGGGCGACGCGCGAACTCGGCACAGCTCGATCTCGCCGCGACCGGCCTGCAGGCCGATGAGCTGCGTCACGTCGTCACGGACCTGTTCCAGGAGACCGGCGTGCCGGGTCTCTACGCGCTGGGGGACATCACCGGACGCGCCGCGTTGACTCCGGTGGCCATCGCCGCCGGACGCCGTCTCGCCGATCGTATCTTCGGCGGGCACCAGAGCCGGCATCTCACGTACCGCAACATCCCGACTGTAGTGTTCAGTCATCCACCGATCGGTACTATAGGCTTTACCGAATCCGACGCGATTGCCGCTTACGGAGCTGGAGAAGTCAAGATCTATGAGGCGGCGTTCACGCCGATGTATAACGCGTTCACCACGCGCAAGGTGAAGATGGCAATCAAACTCGTGGTCACCGGCGCAGACGAAAGAGTGGTCGGCATTCACGTGATCGGACCGGGCAGCGATGAGCTGCTGCAGGGCTTCGCCGTGGCGGTGCAGATGGGAGCCACCAAGCGGGACTTCGACGATACCGTGGCGATTCATCCGACCGCGGCGGAGGAGCTGGTGACGTTGAAGACGGCTCGGGCTGCCATGGCTTGACTAAACCTCAACACAGAGGCACAGAGAGCACCAAGGTGCACAGAGAGAGGCTTCAATAGCGACTCACACATTGCCACGTATCTGTGTTCTCTGTGCCTCTGTGTTGGGTTTACGGAACCAGTACCCTCACCACCCCATCCTCGACCATAACCGCAAACGTCCTCACACACCCCTGCTCCGGGTCTTCGACACGGCCATCGGTCAAACGCACGCTCCACCCGTGGTCGAGGCACGCGACCTTGTCATCGTCGTACACCAGCCCGCGCGACAGCCGTGCACCGCGATGCGGACAGCGATCCTCGATTGCACACAGGCGACCGTCGGCAAGGCGAAACACCGCGATCGATAAGCCTTCGACTTCGATGGTGCGTACAGTACGCTCCGGGAATGCATCGAGATTGCACACTTCGATCCACATCGAATGTTCAACCGTGCCGTTTGATCACGATCGAATTCTAACCTGCAGGCTCGGCATGGTCGCTGTATACGGCGCGTGCCCGAAAGTGGTGAAATAGCGCTCTTTCACGACACATCCGCAAGGGGGAGCTATGAGCATCGAACGCAAATACGTCGGGCCGCGCCTGAGTCAGATGGTGATTCACGGCGACACGATCTACCTCGCCGGCATCGTCGCCGATCATCCGATTCCAGACGTAGCCGGCCAGACCGGCCAGATCCTCGACAAGATCGATCAGTATCTCAAGGAAGCCGGCAGCGACAAAACCAAGATGCTGTCGGCCACGATCTGGCTTGCCGATATCCGCTATTACGATGAGATGAACTCCGTGTGGGACAAGTGGGTGCCGCGCGATGCAGCCCCCGCGCGGGCGTGCATCGAAGGGCGGCTCGCCGCGCCGAAGTACCTGGTAGAGATACGGATCGTGGCGGCAAAGTAACGCGTGGCCTCCGTGAGGTGAAGAAGTGTAGAAATGAAAAAGTGAAGAGGTGAAAAGGTGAAGAAGTGAACGTGGAAGGGGACGTTGCGCCGGCGCGAGTGAGGTCTGGATCCTAACTTACCCATCCCCCCCGGAAGGGTGAGGACGTCTTCACTCCGACACCTCATCCTGTTCACCTTTTCACCTATTCACCTTTTCACGCTGTTCACCTCTTCACTCCCTTGTTCGTAGAATGAGCATCACCACCTCTTAGCACGGCACGCCCATGTCCCTCCTCTCCGAGACCGCTATCTTCCTGGGCGCCGCTGTGTTGGCGGTGCCGCTCTTCAGGCGTCTCAAGCTGGGCGCGGTGCTGGGCTACCTCACTGCAGGCGTGGTGATCGGCCCCTCGGTGCTGCGGCTGGTGACCGAGGTCGACAACATCTTGAGCTTCGCCGAGCTCGGTGTGGTATTGCTGTTATTCGTCATCGGCCTCGAGCTGCAACCCTCGCGCTTGTGGGTGCTGCGACGTTCGGTGTTCGGGCTGGGCTCCGCACAGGTCATCGGCACTGCGGTGGTCCTCGGCGCCATCGCGCTCGCAATCGGTATGAGCTGGCAGGCCGGCCTGGTGCTGGGGTTCGGCCTCGCGATGTCATCCACCGCGTTCGTGCTGCAGGTCCTTGCGGAGCGTCGCGAGCTCACCACACGCTATGGGCGTTCCGCGTTCGCCATTCTGTTGTTCCAGGATTTGTCCGTTATCCCGTTGCTGGCACTGATCCCGCTGCTCGCCTCGGGCCCCGCTCACGCGGAGGCACAGAACCCTTGGCTGGCCGCGGCCAAGGCGATCGGCGTGATCCTCGCGGTGATCTTCGGCGGTCGCATTCTCCTGCGCAAAGTCCTCGACGTCATCGCCCGCACCGCGCTCGAGGAGATTTTCACCGCAGCCGCTCTGCTGGTCATCATCGGTGTAGCGCTGCTGATGACGGCGGTCGGGTTGTCGATGTCGCTCGGCGCCTTTCTGGCTGGCGTGCTGCTCGCGGACTCGGAGTATCGCCACGAGCTCGAAGCCGCCATCGAGCCCTTCAAGGGCCTGCTGCTCGGGCTGTTCTTCATCTCGGTGGGTATGTCCGCCGATCTGAGTGTCATCGCGCGCGAGCCGCTCTTGATTGTCGGCGCGGTGATCGTGCTGTTGACGATCAAAGCGTTGATCGTCTTCGCCATCGCGCGGCTGGCAGGCCACAGCTCCCACTCGGCGCGCAATCTTGCCGCGGCATTGGCGCAAGGGGGCGAGTTCGCGTTCGTGCTGTTTACGCTGGCTGGCAATTACAAGATCATGGACGCGTCACTGGTCGATCGGCTGATCGTAATCGTTACTTTATCCATGGCGGCGACGCCCTTTGCCCTGAAATTGAACGACGCGCTGAACCGCTGGCTCGCCAAACCGCGCGCACGCGAGCGCTACGACGAGATAAACGACGACGCCACACCCGTGATCATTGCCGGCTTCGGGCGCGTAGGACAGATCGTGGGCCGCATTCTGAATTTGAAGAAGATCCCGTTTACCGCGCTCGATCGCAACGCCGCCCAGGTGGAAACCGTGCGCCGCTTCGGCAGGAAGGTGTACTACGGCGATGCGTCGCGGCTCGATCTGCTGCGGGCGGCGAAAGCGGACCAGGCAAAGCTGTTCGTGCTGGCCATCGACGACGTCGAAGCATCGCTGCGCACCGCTGAGACGCTGCGCCGCCATTTCCCCGATCTCAAGATCTATGCGCGTGCGCGCAATCGCTTCCATGCCTATCGTCTGATGGATTTGAACTGCGAGCTGATCGAGCGCGAGACCTTGCGCTCTTCGTTGTATCTGGCGAAGCAAGTGCTGATCGCGCTCGACATCCCGGCCTGGGACGCAGAAACCACCGTATCACGATTCCAGGTGCACGACGAGAAGAACCTGACGCGTCAGCATGCCGTCTATCACGACGAGACGCAGCTCATTCAGACGGTCAAGGACGCCGCGCGCGAGCTCGAAGGTCTGCTCGAGCAGGACCGCGAGGAGGCGTCCGAGATCGACGCGTCCTCTGCGCCATTTTCACCCTCGGATGTGAGATAGCTTCGCGCATAAACCTTGCTTCAAACGGCTCCGCTGTTTGTACCCAGGCGTCATGTTGAAACTCGAAGAAGGAGGGAGCATCGTGAAGTCGAGCCGTACACTCTCAAGGTCGGCGGCAATCCGTGGCGCACCCATGCGTCGAAGACCGCGTACCAGGCCGGCGAATGGACGGTCACAGTCACCGACGCGAAGGATCAGGTACTGAAGGAGTTGAAGTTTACGGTGCAGTAAGGCGTGAAAAGGTGAAGAGGTGAAAAGGTGAAGTGGCGCGGCCTTCGGAGAGCGCAGCTCAATTGTTCACTTCTTCACCTATTCACCTCTTCACCTATTCGATCGCCGAGTCCGGCTCTTCATTACGCCGTGCTCGATGCCCCCAGGCCACATAGAGTCCGCTGCCGACAATCACTGCCATGCCGATGAAGGCGTGGCTGTCCGGCCACTGGCCGAAGATCAGATACCCGAATAGCGTTACCCAAATGAGCTGTGTGTATCCGAATGGCGACAAAACCGATGCGCGTTCGAGCTCCAGCGCCTTGATCAGGAGGAAGTGGCCGACCATTCCCGCGGTTCCCAGGAAGAAGAACAACGGCACGTGCACCAACGCCGGCGTCACCCAGACGAACGGCATCACGAGTGCGAGCACGACGCACCCCACGATCGCGCTGAAGAACAGGGTCACAATCGGATCTTCGTCGTCACTGAACTTGCGCGTCATGATCTGAGCTCAGGAGAGCAGATCCCGCACGGGTCATCTGTTCTGCGCGTCGTTGAGCGACCAATCGTACTCGAGAAACTTGACGGGGGCGCGCATCTCGCGCACACGGCTCTGTGTACCCGGATCATCGCTGAGCAGATTTGCATACTGCGCCAGAAAGCCCTTTACCGAGGTCGCGCCGCGGTAGCCGCGGCCGAAATCGTCGCCATACCAGTCGAAAATCCTGGACACCTCGAGAGCGCCGGCTTGGGCGCTGTAGCGATTGCGTTTGCGATCGGACAAAAAGCGCTGCACCTGATCTTCGAGCTGCTGATCGAGTTGCTCCTCCTCGTACGCTTCGTCGCGCAATGCCGGACAGCCGATCGAGGCACAGTTTACTGCCATGTGAATCCGCGGATCGTCGTACGCGCCTTTGGCACGGATCATGCCATGCTCGATATCGTCGAGGCTGCGCGGCTGTCCGAGGAGCGTGAAGAAGCGCTTCTTCCACGGGGAGGAAAACACCGAGCCAAGATCGCGAATGGATTTCAAGTCTGGATAGCGGGTCAGCACGAGCTCCACCGTGTACGCGTTGTACGCGTTGATCAGAAATGCCAGACGCTGCGCTTTCGGCCACGCGGAAAAATCGCTCTCGCCTACTGCAGACAGGCTCTCCAGATAGCTCTTCAGTGCGGCATGATCGCGCTGGAATCCGGCATACCAAGTGCGTGACTCGTGCCCGCCCGGCAGCCACACGACGTGACGCTGGAGCAGCGCAGTCCAGGCCTGGTGCCGCTGATCCGACGCCTGCACACTCATGGCGGCCAGCATCAGCGTGGTGATCAGTCCCCGCAGTAACAGCCTCATGGAAACTTGTCCTTTCAAAAGCTTGCGCGCGTCGGGGCGCAAAGACATCGACAAAAAGCAACACAAACGTCAACCGCTATTCGTAAGTGGGCTTTGCGGGCGCGATCCGAGTAGACTATCGGGGACACTGGCACCCGGACGGAGCGTAACAGCCCATTTCCGGGTGAAGCCAATAGAGCCATCGGGGAGTGTCTTATGCGAGTAGAAGTACATGTACACGGCAATATACAACTGCGCGCCGGCGTTACGCTGGCCCAGCTTGAAGCCGCCCTGCAACCCTGGCTCGACTATCTCGACGTCGAAAACATCGACGAGGCAAAGAGCGTGCACCGTGACGAACCCGGCATCGTCTATGACTCGCGGCGCCGCCAGCTCGAGCTGTGCTGGACCGGCGACGTGGGGCGCAATTTCCGCAAAGTCATCGAGGAATCGCTGCAGACGCTGTGCCGGTATTGCGAGCAGGCCGCCGAAGTACAGCTGTCCTACTACCACGAAGACGGACGCGACGAGATCGGCATCGTATTCGTGGGTCCAACCGCCGATTCGATCCATGAGGCGCAACGCCGGCGCATGGTGGAGGATCTGTCCAACATCCTCGCGCGCCATTTCGGCCAGCCCGAAGTTGCCGAGGTCGTCACGCTGGTCAACGACCTGTTCTCGCGCAGCTGGATACAGAAAAGCGCCGCCGGTGAAACGGGCATCGCTTCCGAGCCGATGCCCAACCTCAAAGGCCGCAAACACCTGCACTGACCAGCGCAGCGCGCGCGGTAAGCACGATGAAAACCGAGATCGCTCTGATCGTCGGCGCCGGCGCTGGTTTGAGCGCCTCACTGGCGAGGCTGTTCGCATCCAATGGCATGCGCGTGGCGCTCGCCGCTCGCAATATCGATAAGCTGAGTGCGCTGAGCGAGGATACCGGCGCCCTCGCTGTGCCGTGCGACACCACCGAACCGGCTCAGGTAGATGCGCTGTTCAGCGAAGTCGGACACAAGCTCGGCGACCCGACGGTGGTGGTTTACAACGCGGGCCGGCGCCTGCGCGGCTCCATCGAGACGCTCGATCCGGCAGAAGTGCAGCGGGCCTGGTTGGCAACCTGCTTCGGCGGCATTCTGGTCGCTCAGCAGGCTGCGCGCAGGATGCTGGCAGCCGGATCCGGGACGATTCTGTTCACAGGGGCGACCGCCAGCGTGAAAGCGTTCCCGCAATCGGCGGCCTTCGCGATCGGCAAATTCGGGCTGCGCGCTCTTGCGCAGTCGATAGCACGCGAGCTCGCACCGAAGAACATTCACGTCGCGCATATCGTGATCGATGGCGGTATCGCATCGAGCTACGCGAAGAGCGCCGAGGATCGCGGGTCGGATCGCTTCCTCGATCCCGATGCGATTGCGCGCGAGTATCTGCATCTGATCCGCCAGCACCGCAGCGCCTGGACCTGGGAGCTCGAGCTGCGCCCGTACAGCGAATCGTTCTGACCTCATTGAGAACGGTGGCCACTGGCCACCGTCTCTTCACCCTTCACCCGCAATATACCCATAGCGCAGATTGCTGGGCAGACCACCCGCCGCGCGATACTCCCTCTTCATGGCGGCCAGCCGATCGCTCTCGGCCGCGAGTGCGCGCGGCTCGAGACCGTAGAGTCGAGCAGAGTTCTCCCCTAAGATTGCGCTCTTCACCGGACCGGTCGCGGGGCCGAGCGCGCTGAACCCGAACCTGCGCTGCATGTCCTCGGGAATCTCCAGACGGCGCAGCCCTTCGATCTGCCACTGCGGCGCTCCAGTCCACACCGCATCCGAGCCCCATACCACGCGTTGCGCACCGAGCCCCTTCAGCAGCGTCCCCATAATCGCCGCACACAGCTTCGGCTGGGACACCGTCGTCGTGGCGAATACCTGACCGAGATCGCCGTAGACGTTGTCCACGCCGAATCGGGCCGGAATCTCGGCAAGGTCGCTCACCCACTCGATGCGGCCGGTTACCTCGAACTGGCGTAGAGCCTCCTCAGGGGTACCGCCACCCGGGAAGCGATACGCCGAGTGATAGACGATGAAGTTGAGGCGTGGCCAGTCGCGCGCCGCTTTGCCCACGTCGCGTACATCGCAGTAGTCCCGCAAATGCGGATACTGGCGCTCCACCGAGGGCGGAAACAGACCCTTGTGCACGCAGATGTTGATGATGCCCGCGCGCAGCGCCTTTTCGTAAAAGGGATAGAGCAGCTTTTCATCATCCAGCCGCCACGGGAAGCGGCTCAGGTCCTTGTGCGTGTTGTCTCCGATCGTGTAACCCTTGAAGGCATCCGGACGATCCTCGGCGAGGGCGCGATCGACCTCGTTTAACCATCCCGGCTGCCCCGGGGTGAAGATCGCGTGGCTCAGCATCCGTTGCGAGCCGAACAGCTGATTGACGCGCTCGCGGGCCTGCGCCGTCATCGGATTGGTCAGAAACCAGTCCGCGCGCACATCCGAGGGCGCACTGCTGATGATCGCGATCTTCGTGTCGCTGTCGAGGTAGATTTCCTTCAGGTAGTTGTCGAACTTCAGCTCCTCG
>JBGQKF010000022.1:0-21092 GCA_041499435.1 Gammaproteobacteria bacterium | reverse complement strand
GGTTGTCCCATGGAAGGCGACGTGCCGGACGCCGTTGTGCTGGACTGGGCAGCGCGGTTCGTCGGTCTCGGCGTGCGCGGGGTATCGTTGTGCGACACCACGGGCATGGCGCATCCACGGCAGGTTGCGGCGATGACAACGGCGTTCCGCGAACGGTTTCCGGATACGCAGCTCACCCTGCATTTCCATAACACACGCGGAATGGGGCTCGCGAATATCCTCGCCGGCATCGACGCCGGCGCCGATCGGTTTGATGCGGCGGTCGGTGGGCTGGGCGGGTGCCCCTATGCACCCGGCGCGAGCGGCAACGTGTGCAGCGAAGAGATCGTACACGCGCTGGAATTGATGGACTACGACACGGGCGTCGACCTGTCCCGGCTGATTGCGGCGTCCAAGCGGCTGCCCGCGCTGGTGGGTCACGACGTGCCGAGCCAGATTGTCAAGGCGGGCCGGCGCCTCGATCTGCATCCGGTGCCGGCCGACTTCGAAGCGATCCGTGCACGCGCGCAGGCGCGCAACGGATCACCACAGGACAGCGCTTCGCGTAATCGAGTTGAATCGGAGACAAGATGACTCTGCCGCGATATGAAACCCTCGTGTGCGAAGCCGCAGCACCGCATGTGTTTCTCGTCAGAGTGAATCGTCCGGAGGTCCGCAATGCGTTCAACACGGCGATGGGGCGCGAGCTGCTCGATCTGTGGACGCGGCTTAGCGAGGACGCCGGCGACTGGCGCTGCGCGGTCATGACCGGGGCTGGCGATCAGGCGTTCTGCGCGGGGGCTGATTTGAAGGAACGCAACGGCATGAGCCGCGATGCCTGGCGTGCGCAGCATGAGCTCTTCGAGCGTGTGTTCTGGACGCTCGGCGACCTGCCGCTTCCGATCATCGCGGCGGTGAACGGCGCTGCGTACGCGGGCGGACTCGAGCTCGCGCTCATGTGCGACTTCATCTACGCGGTGCGCTCGGCTCGCTTTGCATTCACCGAAGTTTCGCTCGGCATCATCCCGGGCGCCGGGGGAACGCAGAATCTGCCACGGGCCATCGGCGAGCGGCGCGCAAAGGAGATCATCATGAGCGCGCGGCCATTCTCGGCCGAAGAGGCCTATCGCTGGGGAATGGTGAACCAGTTGTGCGAGCCCGGTGCCGTCGTCTCCGCTGCGCTCGAAACAGCCGGGGCGATTGCGAGTAACGCGCCGCTTGCGGTGAAGCAGGCCAAGAAGTCGATCCGCTACGGTTCGCAGATGGAGATTCGCACCGCTTATCGCTTCGAGGTCGAGGCTTACAACCAGCTCATCGACACCGACGATCGACGCGAGGGCATTCTGGCGTTCAATGAGAGGCGCAAGCCGCAGTTCAAAGGGAAATAGGTTCGAAGGATCACAATGACATCGTCTGCCTCGGAGCAGTACCAGGACATCCGCGATGGCGTGCGTGCGGTGTGCGCGCAGTTTCCGGATGAGTACCACCGCAAGATCGACCAAGCGCGGGGCTATCCCGAAGCCTTCGTCGATGCGCTGACGAAGGCAGGGTGGCTCGCAGCGATGATTCCGCAGGAATACGGTGGCTCGGGATTGGGGCTCGCCGAAGCCTCGGTGATCATGGAGGAGATCAATCGGTCGGGCGGCAACTCGGCCGCGTGCCACGGGCAGATGTACAACATGGGCACGCTGCTGCGCCATGGCTCGCAGTCGCAGAAGCGCGAGTATCTACCGAAGATCGCGAGCGGTGAGTTGCGGCTGCAATCGATGGGCGTGACCGAGCCCACCACCGGCACCGACACGACGAAGGTGAAGACCACTGCGGTGCGCAAGGGCGACCGCTATGTCGTCAACGGACAGAAGGTATGGATCTCGCGCATACAGCACTCGGATCTCATGATCCTGCTCGCGCGCACCACGCCGCTCGGCGAGGTACAGAAGAAGTCCGAAGGCATGTCGATCTTCATCGTCGATCTGCGTGAGGCGGTGGGCAAGGGCCTCACCGTTCGTCCGATCCTCAACATGGTCAATCACGAGACCAATGAGCTGTTCTTCGACAACCTCGACATTCCAGCTGCCAATCTGATCGGAGAAGAAGGGCAGGGTTTCAAGTACATCTTCGACGGGCTCAACGCGGAGCGCACGTTGATCGCGGCAGAATGCATCGGCGACGGCTATTGGTTCATCGACCGCGTGACGAAGTACACCCGGGATCGGGTGGTGTTCGGCCGTCCGATTGCGCAGAACCAAGGCGTGCAGTTTCCCATCGCGGAAGCTTATATCGAGGTCGAGGCGGCGAATCTGATGCGGTGGAAGGCATGCGAGTTGTTCGACCGGCATCTGCCGTGCGGTGCGGAAGCGAACATGGCGAAATATCTTGCCGCGAAGGCTTCCTGGGAAGCGGCCAACGCATGCATCCAGTTTCACGGCGGGTTTGGATTCGCCTGCGAGTACGACGTGGAGCGCAAGTTCCGCGAGACGCGGCTGTATCAGGTGGCGCCGATCTCGACGAATCTCATCCTCGCCTACGTCGCTGAGCACATCCTCGATCTGCCGCGCTCTTTCTGAGCAGTCGTCGAGCCGCTTGGTCGGCGGTACTGGGATCGAAGCATTTTGAGCAGGATGGGTTGGGATTCGACAGTAGACAGATCAAACTTTGCCAGTGACATCCGGCGCGCATTAGGCAGCGGACGCATGCCAATCGACTAGTGTTTTCGCGACCGCTTTGCATAACCCGTGGTGCGAAGCAGGCAGGTGAGCGTAAGTGCGGGCAAACCGCACGCTACGTTCGATGTGGCGGGGCCTGGAAACGTGACGATGGCAGCCGGACTGAGGGCCACGGCGAAAGCCTTGGGGTACCCACCGGAGCCTAAGGTCGGCGCGCCAGTCTCCGACCCTACCGACCACATAACCGGCTCCGCCGGCCCGGAGCAAAGCCGGCTGGATGACTTCGCGGCCGCCGCCTCAGCTCGCGCCGGCCCAGCGCAGCACCAAGTAGTCTGCGACGATCGCCAGCGTCACGAACGTCACCGGGATACCAATACGGGCATGCTGACGCCAACTAATCCCGATGCCGCGGCGCGCTGCAGCGTCGACGACGATGATGTTCGCGACGCTGCCGACGATGAACAGGTTGCCCGCCAGCGTGCTAACCAGGGCCAGCGTGGGCCCGGCCAGCGTGTGCGCGACGCTGGGCAGCAGCAGCATCACTGCGGGTACATTCGAGACGATGTTCGACAGCACGAAGGTCGTCGCGAACAGCGGGCCGAGGTGCTGCAGTGGCACCCCCGCGGCAGCCAGATCGGCAACCAGACGCGCCGGCAAGCCGGTTTTCTGCAGCGCGTGGTTGACCACGAACAGGCCCATGAACAGCACCAGCAACTCCCAGTCGACCAAGCCCAACATCTGGCGCGAATGCAAGCGGCGGCTCGTCAGCAGCACGCCTGCACCGGTCAGCGCAACCACTTCGCGCGGCCAGGGCGTAAACAGGAAGCACGCGACGATCGTCAGCGCCACGGTCAGGCCTTTGATCGTTTGCCAGAGGTCCAGGGGAATGCCCTCGTCGGGCGTTGTGTCGTCGCGGGTGTCGTCGTGCGATGCGATGTCGGCCACGTTCACGAGCTGGCCATGCGTGAGAGCCAGCATCAGCGCCCAGGTCGCGACCAGACCCAATCCAACCGGTAGCGCTGCCTCAAGCAGGTAGCCGGCGAATGACAGGTGCAGTGTCTCGCCGATCAACATGTTCTGCGGGTTTCCGATCAGGGTCGCGGCTGAACCGATATTGGCGCCGCAGGCCAGCGCGAGCAGAAAGGGCCGCGGGTCCAGGCCCCGGCCACGGCAGGCGTCGATTAAGACCGGCGCCACGGCGAGGCAGACGATGTCGTTGCTGAACACGGCCGACAACGCAGCCACCACGAAAATCAGAGCGCCAATCAGCAGCGGCGGCGCCAAAGGCAGGCGCGTGAGCCAGCGCGTCACCCCGTCGTAGAAGCCGCCCAGGCGCATTTGCGCCGACACGACCATGAACGCAAATAGCAGGATCAGGGTAGGCAGGTGGATCGACTGCGCCGCCTCCTCGAGACTCACCGCATCGAAGCCAATTAGCGCGATCGCCCCCAGTAGCGCGACGCCGGTGCGGTCGACCTGCACCAGCGGCAGGCCACCAAGGATCATTCCCAGGTAGACGACTATAAAGATTCCGACGACGAATTCGATCATCTCTGCGGCATTCAGTGGCCAACGAAGCCCACATGCTGCCACGCCGCCGGGGCGGCAGCGAATCGGCTGGCTGTAAGCCACCGAGTGAATTTGACCAGAGTGCACCCCGTGATAGCAGTCGCGATGCAGGCGCGGGGGCGGCATCAGAGCGGCCAGACGCTCGATCAGTTCTAGTGCCGTGAGCCGCAGTTGCGTGCTGCCATCGGGCTACGGCTTGGGCAACCGATAGACGAGCTGGTCGTCACGGACTTGTTAAGGCGCTTCAGGGCGAAGGGCGGGCGCGCGCAATAGCGTAGTAGCCGCTCCAGCCCGGCGCGGTCGTGGCCGTCGATGCGCACCGAGGCATCGAGCGAGAGACTCCCGCCGTGGTCCCAGTGCGCCATGTCGCGCGCATCGGTGTGGTCGCGATGGCCGGCGCGGGCGAACCAACGCAACACTCGAGCGCGCACCTGCTGCTGCAGCGCGACGAGGTCTTCGGGTGTCAGCGCGGCGGCCTCGGCGAAGTGGACCCGCCCGTCCTCGCCGCTGGCGAACAGCGTTCGCCACTTCCGCCACTAGGTACTGGCGCCGGCTGGCAACAACCTGCGTCAATTCTGTTTGATAGCTCCCTCGTGAATGAGAGCCGTGCCTGGGAGGCTGTTACGAAACTCTCAGCCTCGCCCGCACAGTGGGAGAGAACACGCTCCAACCGCCTTGCGGCGACAGGTGATAGCCCACGGCTTCACCGGCTGTTACGAAACTCATTGCTCATGCAATGCGGTGGGACAAACCACATTCCCGTCCCATTAGGGACAGCAGATCTTAGCCCAGCGCTTCCAGCGCTGGGTAGGCATAGTGGGAAATCCTGAGTCCGCTTTAGCGGACGGCAGCTATTTCGGACAGACTGCCTGGCCGTGGCATCGTCAGGCTCTCCTTCCCATCCTGTCCCCAAAGCTCGAATTTGCTACGCGCCTGACCAATGTTGATTGACAATTCATTTTTTGGGGGTACAGTAAGTACAATCTCCGCGCGCACTCGCCCCTTGAGCGGGGCTTCCCCAGGTACTGGCTGCGTTAGCGCAGGGAGTGTCTCACCCTTTCTTCGTAGGATTTTTTCTGCTTTCTAGGTCTCCTTGTCTGCGACTTCTCGCGTCAGCCCACACTGCTGCTGACGGCCAAGTCGTCCAAACCTGAAGCCTCGGAGGATCGCTATGGCTAACGTGGTTTCGTATGACGATGCCGTCAATCGGCTGGCCGCGCAGTCCCAGGCCGTCGGACATCTCGCTCAGGACGCCGGCGCATTTGCCGCTGCCGTCGCTGCTTTCGAAGTTAGGGATGCAGACGCGTTCCGCTGGGTGCTGGAACGGGTCGAGATGCTCCCCTATTGCGAATTGATCTGCGAGTGGATACGCGTCAAGTTGGGCGTTCTGCGTTGCATCGAACTCTGCGGCGTGCCGCAGGAAAATGTGACGACTCCCGATCTGCCCCAGTTCGCGCGCGCGGTCGTGCAACTCGCGTCCAATGAAGCTCTCCTTCGCCGGGTGGTCGATGCGGTGGCCTGTGGTGACGGCGACGATTTCCGGGCCGCCCTCGCCGAACTCAAGCTCACGGAGTTCTGTTACCTCCTGTGCCATTGGGTCTACTTGATCACCTACCGCCGGGTTTGTGAAGTCGTCTGCTCCCCTGAGCGCGTGGTCCTCGAGGATGCGGCCAATGAAGTACGCGCCGCCGCCAGGGCCGTCAGCGAGTTGCTGCGCAATGAGAGTGCTCTTCAAGTCATCAGCAAGGCTGCTGTCAGCCTCGACTGCATAACCATCCGCTCGCAGATCAATGAAGCCGGCTTCCAGCCCCACTGCGAGATCATCTGCTGGCTCATCTGCACTTGGCGCTGCGCCTGGGTGTGCCGCCAACTGTGTCTGGTTCGTCCTCCTCTGCTCGCCGGAGTGGATGCCATCGACGAGGCGCGGAACTTCGCTCTCGCTACCCGGCCGTTTGCCAACAAGCCCCGCGGGCTCACCGATTTGGTCACGGCTGTAGCGAAACGCGATGCCAACGCTTATGGCGAGATTGTTGCCCGCTGGGGGCTCGGTCCCTATTGCTGGCAGGTCTGCGGATGGGTCTGCTGGGCCATTTGCCGCGAGTTCTGCATCTGTATTTGTCCTCCCCCAGCGCTTCGGCCCTGGTTCACCACGGTCGGGAATTTCGACATCTATACCCAGATCGATCCCGCGTCCGGGAAGACCAATATCAGCCTTACGCCTACCCTCGACATGCCTTGGGGCGGCGGACCGAATTTCGCCTTCTTCGCGCAATTGCAGCTTGGCGGATACTGTCCGACCTACTCACCCACGTCTCCGGGCGTGCAAATGCGCTATCGCTTCCTCTATGCGAAGGACAAGACAACCCTCTCGGCCGCCATTAACGCCGCGCAGACTTCCATCGATGTCACCAGCGGTGCTGCCCCGCCCACCCCGTTCGATGTTTCGGTCTGCGTTGACGGCGAGACCGGCGAGACCATGACCGTCACCGCCGTCTCGGGCACGCACTGGACCGTCACCCGCGGCCAAGACGGCACCACCGCCGCCGCTGCTGCTGCTGGAGCCGAGGTGTGGATTGACCCCAAACCGATCACCGGCCCTCTGGTCAGCCCGCGGGCCTTGGTCGGCCAACGCATCATCAGTTGGCCACAAAATAACTTCGGGGTTGCGGGTCCCTTGGCTGCCACCTTTGAGCCGATCTATGTCGGCTATGGCACCGATCCGCTTCAGCCCGCGTTGAGCGCCCCCTATGTCGGACCGGAACACTACATCCCTCCCGACGTCACCACCGGTTGGGTCGAAGTCGATACTGCGAATATTAGCGGAGGCTTCCAGGTCCTCCTCAACTTCGATACCACCCAGGTCGTGTCTGGAGGCGACCCGATTGCCAACGCGTTTGGCCACCCCGGAGGCACTCCCGCAGGACAGCCCGTGCCCGGTGCCAACCAGGGAGCCGGAACCGATCTGGCAATTATCTTCCAGGCCACTCGCGTTGGCGTCAGCTCGGTGGACTATTCCAACTCCCTGTGCAAGATCCACATCAACAACTGGAACGAGATCAACAATCTCTGGTTCCAGGAGTTCGGAACCGGCAGTTGCTGCAATCCCATCGACGCAACCCTCAACGTCGAGTTCACGGTAGACCACGAAGAGATGGAGGCCGGGTCCTGGTCGCTGAGTATCGTCAGCTGTAGTCCGTCGGCACCGGGTGATATCACCCCGACGGTGTCCAGCCCGGGGCCTCCTCCGGTTACCGTCAGTCCGCGTGGCGGCTACGGCACCATCGTCGAAAACACCAGCGCTTGGGACAGCTGTTCGTACACCGTCCAGCTCGACACCCGGCCTGGACTGACCACCGGCTTGTTTGATCGGCGTGATGAGGATAACCTGCTGACCTTCTGCATCTGCGGGCACGAGACCATTCAGCCTGCGGCTGCCGAATCGAAGGCGAAGCGGCGTTAGCATGACGTGGCGATTCGTTCTGGCCGTTCTCGCAACCTGGCGGGTCACCCACCTGCTGGCCAGCGAGGACGGCCCAGCCGACATTATCGTCCGGTTCCGCAACTTGCTGGGCCACAGCCTGGCCGGCAAGCTGATGGACTGTTTCAACTGCCTGAGCCTGTGGATTGCGGCTCCTGCCGCCCTTTTCGTCTCGCGCCAGCCCCTGGATTGGTTGTTCACATGGCTGGCCATCTCCGGTGGTGCATGTCTGCTGGAGCGCATAGGGCACGAGCCCATCGTCATTCAACCCGCGCCGGAATCACACCAAGGGGAGATGGACCATGTGCTGTGGCCAGAAGCGCGCCCTGCTGAGCACGAGTCAAACAGCGGTCCCGAGAAGAACCCCGAGCTTTACGGGACGCCCTACCGATAATGCCGCCGCACGAACCGCGTATGTGCCGCGTTCGATGCCGGATCAGCGCGCCAACCGTGTCAGCCCACCGGCGAGCTCGCCTGATGCGGTGCCGCAAAACTCCGCCGCAGCCACTGCCACGGATCGTTCCACCGTCAACCTCCGGTATACGGAACAAGCTTCCATTCAAGTGCGCGGGCTGATCAGCGGACGGATGTACCGCTTTTCCGGTTCGCAACCGCTTCAGGCGGTAGACGTGCGCGACAGCGCAGCGCTCTTGCAAACTCGCTTCTTTCGCCGCGCCTGAGAGTCTGCGACTCACTTTGGATTGAGATATCCTGCGCGCCGGGTTGCCCACAATTGCCTGCGTCTTGCCAACAGAGGACGGTCGTCAACGGACTATCTATAGTGGGTCGATACCGCACCGTCGCGGTTTTTGAAAGCAGCCGGTCGGTAGCAATTTTGCTCACATTGCCGGTAGGTGTCCGCCGATGACCGCTGTCACCGGATTCTGATTTCGCGATGAATTCAGCGAACGGCCGCTCACAAAGTACACCGGTCAGTGGGCGAGAAGATCGCCACAGGCAGGTGTGGGTCGTTCCCTTGCACTTAGCGCCAGACCGGCCAGCGCCCAGACCCGTGACCGATCCGTAAGCGCATCCTAAGAGTTCGCCAATTGACGCGTCACATCAGTCAGCGTCTGCACGCCGGGGCGTCTTCATGAGATATCCGGGCTAAGCGGCTCGGTGGGCGGCCTCGGTCTCAGCCGCCGGCGCGGGCTCGCGTACCACCAGCACCCGGTCCACCCGCTTCTGGTCCATATCGACGACTTCGAAGCGGAAGCCGTCCAGGGTGAAGTGGTCCGACACGCGCGGGATGCGCCCGAGGACCGTCATCACCAGTCCAGCGATGGTGTGATATCCGCCTTCCTCTTCGTCCGGGAAGGGCCCCGAGAAGCCGATCGCCTCGCGCAACTGGTCGAGCGAGATCGAGCCATCGATCAGCCAGGAGCCGTCATCGCGTCGCACGATGTCCTGACTCGTCTCTTCGTCGAGCGCCGGCAGATCGCCGACCAGCGCCTCCAGCACATCGTTCAGCGTAACCAGGCCCTTGATCTCGCCGTACTCGTCCACCACCAGCGCCAGCTCAGAGCGATTGCGCTTGAAGTGCTCGAGCAGGTCCATGACGGTCACGCTGTCGGGAATAAAGCCGGCCGGGCGCGCGAGTGCACGAAGATCGATGGGTTCTCCCTTCAGCGATTGCTCGAGCAGATCCACGGTACTGACCACGCCGATGACGTTGGTCCAGCCATCCTGGCACAACGGGTAGCGCGAGTAGCGCGTTTCGGTCACGCGTGCGAGATTGGTTTGCAGGTCGTCGTCGATATCGAGATACACCACGTCAACGCGCGGCGTCATGATCGCGGGAATCTTGCGCTCATCCATCTTGAACACGCGCGCCACCAGTGCATGCTCTTCCTGCTCGAACACGCCG
This sequence comes from Gammaproteobacteria bacterium, assembly GCA_041499435.1. Classification (GTDB taxonomy): domain Bacteria; phylum Pseudomonadota; class Gammaproteobacteria; order Burkholderiales; family SHXO01; genus SHXO01. The sequence continues at coordinate 11,533 of JBGQKF010000022.1, read as the reverse complement.
GCCTCCATGCCCTGGCGCATCAAGCCCCGGATCTCCTCTTCAGTGACCGGCGGCTCGTCGCTCTTGCGAACGCCGAGCAGCCGCAGCGTGCCTTCGGTCGTGGCGGCGAGGAAGCGCACGAACGGCGACGCTGCACGCGACAACCATGTCATGGGCCGCGCCAGCAACGCAGCGATGGTCTCGGGATGATGCAGAGCCAGCCGCTTGGGGACAAGCTCCCCGAAGATCAACGAGACGAACGTGATGCCCACCACCACCAGCCCCAGCGCGATCTGGTGCGCATAATGTGCGAGCACGGGAAACGAGACGAAGGACGACTCCAGGCGTGAAGCGAGTGCCGCCTCACCGTAAGCGCCGCTCAGGATTCCGATCAGGGTGATGCCGAATTGGACGGTCGACAGAAAGCGGCTGGGATCTCGGATGAGCGCCAACGCGCTCTGTGCACCGGCGAATCCGGCCTCAGCCATCTGCTCCAGCCGGATCTTGCGCGAAGACACCACCGCGATCTCCGACATCGCGAATACTGCATTGATCAGAATCAGGATAGTCAGTATCAGGAGTTCCATGTGCCTGGTTTGGAGTAACACGACAGCGACATTACACCACGATGCCGGGGTGTCGGCTGCAAGGGGCGATGGCGGGGCGTGGTGAAGAGGGAAGGAGGGAATGAGGGAAGGAGTAAATTCCCTCCCCCTTCAACAAGGGGGAGGGTTAGGGTGGGGGTCTTCCCTCATTCCCTCATTCCTTCATTGACCCGTCACGCCAGCAAAGCCGCTTGTCGTATTGCGATCCCCATCTGCGCTTTCAGCGTCTTCAACAGCTCCACCTCCTCGGCGCTGAGTCGCCGTGCATTGCTTCTCGCGTAGTCGGCGTACAGGAACCCGATGGTTGCATCATTCATCTTGAGCGGAAGGATCAGAAAGCTGCGGGCGTCGGGGCAGGTGGCCCGGTGCCACACGGGCAGCGCCTTTTGCATGCGCTCATCGGCCGCTTCGCGGATGTACACGTCTGCATCCTTGATCAAAGCCGCGGTGAACAGATCGCTCCGGTTCGCCACACTGAATGAAAACAGCTGCTCGGTCCCATGGAGCGCCTTGCCGGCCACGTAGCTGATCCGGTAGGTGCTCGCTGCACCGTTGGTCTCGCACAGGAATACGCGCTGGAACTCGAATGCGCGCTTCAGCACCTGCAGACCGTGCGTGCAGATCGCTTCGGGTGACTGATGGCGCTCCAGCATCCGGGACAGACTGGCCACGCCGGCGCCCAAGGTCAACGAGGCGCCCGCACGATTGCTCGGCGATAGCGTCACCAGGTTGGCATCCTCGAGGCAATCGCCTGCCGCGCCCGTGCCAAAAATGCCGAATGCATTGCCCAGCTCGCGTGCGTGCTCGTCGGTGTCGCGCAGGGCCTGCTTCAGTTGCTTGCGTTGCAGCCCCAGGCCCTCGCCGTAGCGCTCGAGCAGCAGCTCGATGCGACGCCGGCGCGAAACCAGATTGGCTTGCCGCACCGCTTCGGCAGTTTCGGTGCAGAACTCAGCCAGGATGCGCAGCACGACCTGCGGATTGCTCGTAGCGCGTATCAGCGTCGGACACGGCAAAGCCGCCTGGGTGATGCGCTCGGGCAGACGCCATCGGTTCAACACTTCGATGCCCAAGCGATCGAAGCCCATGCCCAACGTGCGTGCTGCCGCCTGGCCTTCGGCGAGCTCCGCGGTGCGCGCCAAAGCGAGCGCATTCTCGAACGGCTGGTGCAGATACATAGCTGCCATCAGACGGCCGAAATTTCGGAACAGGGTGCACACCGCTGCTTCCTCCGGATCCACGGCACCGCGCGCGGAGGCGAGCTCGCGCGCGAGCGTGGTCGCGTAGAGCGTCTGCGCGAATTCCTCTTGAATGCGCGCGGCGTGCTTGCGATCGTCGAGATGGTCGAGAAGAGCCGTGGAGGCTGCGATAGCGCGGACTTGATTCAGGCCGAGCACCACGATTGCACGCGATATCGTGGTGACCGGCGCGGTGCCGCGCTGCGCGGTCGCTGCATTTGCCGAGCGGATCACTTTCTGTGCGATCACCGGGTCGGCGAGCAACGCGTGCGACAGCTCCTGGAGGCGGCGATCCCCATTCTCCGTGAGGCGCACGATGCGCAGTACCGCGATGCCGAGCCCGGTGAGCTGGGAGTCCGCGGACAATTGAGCGAGCAGGCGCTGTGCCGGTGAGACGGGCACGCCCGGCTGCGTCTGGCGAGCGGGTGGCTGTGGCAGGTATTGCTCGGGAACGTATGACGGCTTGAACGAGTAGGCGAGGCTCATGATGTTCTACTCCCGGCGGCTGATGGTTTTGCTTTAGCAGCGTGCATACCGGGTAAATTTCCCTGCCGTTTCAGCGTCTGTCGCTCGATGAAGACGCGGCAAAAATTGCCGCTGCGGTTATGGCTTGCCGCGTCGCCTGGGCGCGTCGTCGTGCACTGACCCTCATTCTCAATTTTCGGAAAGATGAATCGGCGATGCCGTGCAAGAAAGACCAGCGCGCGAGTGACTCTTACACGCTCCTTGCCGGCGAGTTACTGCTAGGTCGTTGTTCCGGTGTTGTTGCTGGACTGGCACAGCGGTTGCGCATCACTGGCGTTGGCATCGCGCGACCGCAGTGCGTGAAACGCGGATGCTGGGCGGTCGATGCGGTGATCTCGCCGCGTTTTACCCATCTCACTTCGAAGGAGTCGCTAACATGAGGTACATTATCCTGTGGGCGCTGGGCGTTCCGGTTCTTGCTCTGGTGGCGCTGCATCTGCTCGGGATTCTTTGAGTCGTTACACCACCGGAGGGCATTGATCACTGCGTAGACTCGCATGCCGGTGCGGTCTCGCGATCTTAAGAGACTGCTATGGGTGATGATGATTGGGGTATTGCACGTGCCCGTTCGCTGAGTTTTGCGAGTGAGCGTCTGATTGCGCAACTGCGGGCGCTCGCATACGACGCGGAAGGGCTGTTGCAGGCTACGGCGGACCAGACCGGAGAGGCGGTCGCGGTGGCCCGAGCGCGAACCGAGGCTTCGCTGCGTCGCGCTAGAGAGGATGCTGCAGTAGCGGCTGATGCGCTGGTTCGAGGAGCCCGTGCTGCGACCGATTCTACCGTTCGATACGTCCGCGCCAACCCGTGGCAAGCAGTCGCCATCGCGGTCGGCGTCGGCTTCGTGCTCGGTCGTCTCAGCCAGCGGCGATAGATACAGGAGAGGGCGATGTCGCAGAGGCACTCTATTTTTTGGATCGCAGCGGCGCTGGTGGCGGGCACCGCGTTCGCGGCGGATGATGTTCCCTCGGTGGGGCCCGGCTCCGCCGAGCACAAGGCGCTGCAGAGCCGATGCGCCGGGCAAACCGCGCAGATCCGTGAGCAGTGCATGCGCGCTGCAGAAGCCGCGGATGAGAAGGCCGGAAGGCATTGCGCGGATCTCACGCTGCGGGCGCGCGATCAGTGTCTGGCCGATGCACAAGCGACCGCGCAGCAGCAGGCGAGCGATCAGGCGGCGGGCGGTCCACAGGCCGGCGCTTCGACCGGAGGCCTGCCCACCCCGCGCACCGCAAGCCCGGGCGACATGAAGCCGATACCGAAGTGACTGGCCAACGGCCGGCGCGGAGAACCCCAGTCAGGGGTCTGCTGAGACTTCGATCCGCGGCCGGCGAGTCACCCACGAAGCTTGTAACAACGCGAGTTACAAAGTCCGCCTCGCTGCAATCTGGCATTTACATTGGCATTGTCTGACGCGAACGATGTCTACTATGCTCCGAGCGGGCCTGGGTACGTCGTGGTCGACCCTCCGCCGCCAAACGCCGTGGTCGAGCTCGGGCAAAGCGCGCCCGCGCAGACGGCGGCCGTCGATCAAGTGTTCGTTTATCCACGCCAGGGACAGAGTCCCGAGCAGCAGGCCGCTGATCGCTACGCGTGCCATCAGTGGGCTGTAAGCCAGGCGGGCGCGGACCCGACGGTGAACGGTGCCGGACTTCCGCCGCAAAAGCGCACCGATTACCAGCGCGCGCTCGCGGCGTGTCTCGATGGCCGCGGCTATACCGTCCGCTGAGTGCCGCGAACGATTGGCAAGGACGATCATCAAACCGGTTGCGCGATCGGCATTGAGGCGCACCGCCTGAGCGTGAAGCGCTGCGCCCCATATATGCAATTTGCATGGCGACTAGCGCATTCAGGGTCCAGTTCGTGCGCCTCTGGAGCGCTGAGGTGCCGTTGAAAAAAATGCCCGAGCGATCCCGAGTCTTACAAGCCGACTGCTCGCTCTCGTGCATATATTCATGTTTTAACGAATATTTTCCTGTGGCACAGCGCTTGCGCCTATCAGCGCAAGCCCGGGCGCATTGCCGGTGCTGTCCATGAAAGGAAACCATATGAATTGGGATCGTGTAGAAGGCAACTGGAAGCAGTTCAGCGGCAAAGTGAAGGAGAAGTGGGGCAAGCTTACCGACGACCATCTGACTCAGATCAATGGCAAGCGCGACCAGCTGATAGGGCGCGTGCAGGAAGCCTATGGCATTTCGCGTGACCAGGCAGACCGCGAGGTAAGCGACTGGGAGCGCACGCTCTAGACTTGAAAGAGCGTGGCTCATCTCTCCCAAACCGGTTCTCTTTAACAGGAGTCAGACCATGAAGCTCATTACTCATCTGGCCGCGGCGGCGCTGGCCGGCGGTCTCGCGTTTGGCGCGTACGCCGACAACGAAAGCGCAGAAGCCGCGAAGCACAGTGCGAAAGCGGAGTATAAGGCTGCCGTGGAGCAGGCCGAAGCCAACTACAAGGCTGCGAAGGAGTACTGCAAGGCGCTCTCCGGCAATGATAAGGACGTGTGTATGAAGCAGGCCAAAGCCGACTACACGAAGGCCAAGGCTGATGCGAAGGCGCAAAAATCCGAAACCAAAGCGGAAGCCAACAAGACCGAAGACAAGATGGAAGCGCAGTACACGGTCGCCAAGGAGAAGTGCGACGCGTTGTCCGGCGATGCCAAGGATGCGTGCGTCGCGCAGGCGAAGCAGCGTTATCAGCAGTAACCGATCGTAAGTCGCACGTGCCGGCTACCGTCGCGAGACGGTGGCCGGTTTCGTTTTCTGCGTCGCCCTTTCAAGGTGCGGATCAATCGCGCGGTCGGGGCATGCTACAGTATTCGCATTCGCAAGAGGTCTGAAGACCTCAGCGTCAACAAATCTCCTCGTGCTGGTTCCCATACGCGGCGATATTGAGATAGATTTCCAATCCCGTACTCGCTCTCTCATCGATCGTGCGCACCGTCCGCAGGCTCCGCCGCAACGCCTTGCCCGCAGACACGGTGGAGCTTGCGCGCTATCTCATCGGCAAGACTCTGGTGCACGATACACCCGCAGGCCGCGTCAGCGGCCGCATCGTGGAGACCGAGGCGTATGTGGTGGGCGATGCCGCAGGACATGCTTTCCGCGGCCAGACCACGCGCAATCGTGCACTCTTCCTGCGGCGCGGCCATGCTTACGTGTATTTCATCTACGGCGTTGCCTACCTGCTGAACGTTTCCAGCGAGCAGGCGGGAATCGGCGCCGGAGTCCTGCTGCGGGCGCTGGAGCCGCTGGAGGGCATCGACCTGATGCTGGCCCGGCGGGGGGCAGTGCGTATACAAGACCTGGCGCGCGGGCCAGGCCGGCTCACCGTCGCTATGGGTGTGGGCCTGGGCGACGATGGCGTCGACTTGTGCGGGCGCGGGCCGTTGTGGCTCGGCCGCGAGGTGCGCGCGACCGGGGAGGTCGGTGTCAGCGTGCGCATCGGCATCACCAAGGAAGCCGATCGGTTGTTGCGCTTCTTCGAACTGGGAAGCCGGTTTGTGAGCGGGCCGGGGAAGTTGAATGGGACTGACCTCGGCAGCCGGTCTCGCAGCACAAGCACAAAGGACGCACAAGCAAACCGATAGCCACGCTGCCTGCATCCACCAGTCCACGCCCTGCGTACATAGGGCAAGCGTGCATGCGGGCGGAAGCGCTGCCCCCAGCACGCCCGCGCGGCACTCGCAGTCGGCCTGCGCTTCGCAAACTTTTCGAGGAGATGGGCAAATGAATCGGAATCGCAGACTGATGGGTGCGGCAGTGGCGACGGCAGCGGCGATGCTGTTCGTAGCCGGTAGCGGTGCGACGATCGCGGCGGACAACAGCGGTGCCGTCAAGGTCAAGTGTTACGGCGCCAACGCGTGTAAGGGCCAGGCCGAGTGCAAGACATCGATGAATGACTGCAAAGGTCACAACGCCTGCAAAGGCAAGGGCTTCATCACGACTGACAGCGAGAAGGCCTGCGTGGAGCGACTCGGACGCACGTAAGGGCGCCAATGCCACCAGGCATTCGGTCCAGCGCGACAGGCGCAGCGGGAAGCGATAGCCGTGCAGGGCGGGCAGGGTAGGGCTCGCTATCGTGACCAGTCCGCGTTGCTCGATCGCGTCACGCCCGCCCGGTGCAACGATGGTATGACGGATCGCGCTGTGATGCGCGAGCCAGTAGTGCTTCGCCGCGAGATAGCGGCCCACACCGCCGCCCTCGGAGGCGAAGAACATGGTTGTATCGACCAGATGCATGCGTTGCCTCATGTTTTGCGCGTGCGTTCGCAATACAAGGGCGTTCTCTCACTCGTCAGAGGTGTTGCCCGCTCACTTTCCTGCACAGACACGATGCATCAGGCATGGTTCGCGTCGGAAGGCGAGCGTCGTGAGTGGAGGACACCGGGAACCGGTGAGCTCTAAGCGGTGCCTGCCCGATCGTGAGTCGCCTGGGCAAAACGCCAGATGGGCGCGTGAGGCGAACAAGGCTTCACCCCTCACGCTAAACGTCTACTTCGGCCAGCTCGAACGTGCAGGTGTTGGGGAGGATGGTGTTCGACCCTTCGAACCGGAGCTCCCTGGACGCTCGCCTGCTGCGCAATGACCATGTCTTGAGGCGCGCCTCATATCCCGACGCCTCCCGTGCGAAGCACTCAATTACTGACAGATGAACTCGACCACGGCCGCCCCGGTGCTGTCCGGGCGGTGGCCGAAGCTGATGCTCCCGTGTGAATACAGGATCAACTCCTCACGCAGCAGCACGATCTGCTCAGCGCCGATCTGCACATAGGTGCCGTTGACGCTCTGATCGATGAGCACGAACTTGTCGCGGCGGCTTTCGATGCGGGCGTGACGGCGCGAGGCCTTGGGATCGGGGATCACCACATCGCAGGCGGCGTCGCGCCCCAGCATGATCGCCGCACGGTTACGGCCCTCCAGCATCAGCTCGTGGCCCGGGTAGCGCAGCAGCAGACGGACCGGGCGCGGAGCGGTAGGCGGCGCGCCCGGCAGCGTCCCCATCTGCGTGGCGTCGTCCGCCTGCTGCCAGACCAGCTCGCAGATGGTCACGTCCTCGGCTTTGCCTTTGACGGTGAAGTCACCGAGCAGGCGCACGCGGTTGCGCAAAGGCCCGGAGAGGGCGTTGACCGTCGCCGCGGTGGTGATGACCTGAGCGGCCTTGGCGATCTCCGCCGCGCGTGCGGCGAGGTTCACCGAGTCGCCGAAGATATCGCCTTCGTTCTCCAGGACCGGGCCGAAGTGGCAGCCGATGCGGATGGCGAGGGGGAAGGTGTCGCCAGACGCCTGGCGCGCGGTCCATTCCTGCATCTCGCATGCGGTGATGAGCGCCGCGTCCGCACTGGGGAACACGCACATCAGCTCGTCGCCGATGCGCTGAACCACGCGCCCGGAGGCGTCGCTGACCAGCCGCCCGAGCGCTTCCAGGCACCCGCGCACGCGCTGCGCCGCTACATGGTCGCCGAGCGTTTCGTAGAGACGTGTGCTGTCGCAGATGTCTACGAACAGGACCGCCTGCTGTTGATGCGAAGTCGGCACACTTTGGCCCACACCAGGAGATGTGCTGGAAGTATACACAGACGCCCGGGCTGGGGCCTGAGGACCATGGATCCTCCAGATCCGGCTTACGCTGGGGCGACAAAACGCGGGCAGAGTCTTCTCGCCCCGCCGATATCCCAGTACACTGGTTAACTAAGATCGACCCCTCGCGGCGTGCTGCCTCCAGGCCGGCATTGCATGCGGGCTCAAGAGCGGTCGGGAACCGCGCGTGTGCCCGCTGGGCGTTGCGGCCGGTTCGAGGTGTGGCATCAAGGGAAAGGGAGCCCGTTGCGATTCGCGATCCTCAAAACGCTATTGGCGATCGTATCGATCTGGCCCCTGCTCGCCTGCGCATCGGAGTCGGTTGCCACGGTGACCCTCCTCGAGGGTGCCGGCGCTTTGTTGCGCGCTTCTTATCGCTATGCCCTGGCCGAAGGCGTGCGGCTGGAAGCCGGCGACGTGCTCGAGCTATCCGACAAGGCGTTGCTGCAGGTGGAGTTCAACGACGGCACGCTCGCCGCGCTCGGCCCGCGCACCCGCCTTATGGTGTTGTCCTATCCAGCCTCGGCGCGCATACGGGGCGGAGGCGAGCTGTTCCTGCTGAGCGGCTGGCTGAAGACATCGCAATCGCGGCCAGCCTCACGCGTCATCACCCGCCTTTCGACCGCGCTCGTCGAGATCGGGGTCGAGGAGGCCACCGTGGTCGTCTTTGCTGCTGCAGACGAATCTGCGGTATTCGTTGAGAGCGGCGAGGCGCGTATTGCCCAGATCGTACGCTCGGGAAGTGCTGCCGAGACGACGCGGATGAAGGCAGGGCAGTTTTTCAGCCGCAAGGGCGATCAGCGCGGTGTGGTGGCGCCCCGGCCGGCGCACGCATTCGTCGACGCGATGCCGCGCAGCTTCATGGATACGCTGCCATCGCGCCTGGCGAAGTTCAAGGAGCGCGCGGTAGCCCCCCGGCGCGGGGCGGATTTCACTTACGCCGAAGTGGAAGTGTGGATCAACAGTGCGCCCCCGGTGCGCCGGGCGCTGGTAACCCGCTGGCATGCCAAGGCTGCGGAGCCCGCGTTTCGCAGTGCGCTGGCCGCGAATCTCAAGGATCATCCCGAGTGGGATCGGGTGCTCAATCCCGAGAAGTACCAGAACACACCGGGCTCGTGGGGCGCGAAGCCGGCCACCGAGTCGCAGTGAGAGGAGGCTCCCCAAAATGAAGCTGGTGTTGAAGTTCAATCTCGTATTCGTCGGCATGTTCCTGCTCGGGCTGCTGGTTGCGGGCATGATCTCCTACAATCTGCTGCAGACCAATGCACGCGATGAAATCGTGCAGAATGCGCGCATCATGATGGAGGCTGCGCTGTCCACGCGCAGCTACACCAGCAATCAGATCCGTCCATTGCTGGAAACGCAGATGAAGTACAGCTTCCTGCCGCAGTCGGTGCCGGCTTACGCTGCGACCGAGTACTTCAACGATCTGCGCAAGAAGTATCCCGAGTACAGCTATAAGGAGGCGACCCTCAATCCGACCAACCCGCGTGATCGCGCGTCCGACTGGGAAGCCGACCTCGTGTCCAACTTCCGCCAGAGCGCTCAGCAGACCGAGTTGATCGGCGAGCGCGAGGCGTCCACCGGCCGCGTGCTCTACCTGGCGCGCCCGATTCAGGTGAAGAGCGAAGCTTGTCTCACCTGCCACAGCACGGTGGAGGCTGCGCCCAAGACCATGATCGACTATTACGGCAATGCCAATGGCTTTGGCTGGAAGCTGAACGAGATCATCGGCGCGCAGATCATGTCGGTGCCCACGACGGTGCCGATTCAGCGCGCGCAGGCGACGTTCAAAGTGTTCATGGTCTCGCTCACGGCGGTATTCGTGGTGATCTTCGTGGTGCTCAATACCATGCTGTACTACATCGTGATCCGTCCGGTCACGCGCTTGTCGCGGCTCGCCGATCAAGTGAGCCTCGGGCAGCTCGATGTGCCGGAGTTCACGGTCAAGGGCAGGGACGAGATCGGTGTGCTGGCCGACTCGTTTTCCCGCATGCGCAAAAGCCTGAGCAAGGCGATGAAGATGCTGGAAGAGTGAGGATGGCACTCCCGGAACGGCTCGGCAAATACTCCATCGTCGAGGTGCTCGGCAAGGGCGCCATGGGCGTGGTGTACAAGGCGTTCGATCCGCACATCCGCCGCACGGTCGCTCTCAAAGCCATTCGCAAGGAGCTGATCGAGGACGATCATGCCGTGAACGCCATCGCGCGGTTCAAGAACGAGGCGCAGGCGGCGGGGCGCCTGTCGCATTCCGGCATCGTTGCCGTGTTCGAGTACGGCGAGGACGAAGAGGTCGCCTACATCGCCATGGAATACGTGCAGGGTAAAGGCCTGCGCGAATACTTCCATCGCGGTACCCGCTTCGGGCTGGGTGATGTCGTCAGCATCATGACCCAGCTTCTGGAGGCGCTCGCGTACGCGCACGACGAGGGCGTGGTGCATCGGGATATCAAGCCGGCCAACATCATCATCATGAACAACGGGCGGCTCAAAGTCGCCGATTTCGGCATCGCCCATGTGGAGTCCTCCAAACTCACGCAGACCGGGGTCATCATGGGCACGCCGGGGTACATGGCGCCCGAGCAGTACACCGGTGCGGCGGTCGACCGACGGGCCGATCTGTTCTCGGCTGGCGTGGTGCTGTATCAGCTGCTCACCAGCGTGAAGCCGTTCACCGGCACCACCGAGACGGTCGCGTACCGCATCTGTTACGAGCCGCACGTGGATCCGTCGAAGCTCGTGCCGGAGTTGAGTCAGACGCCCTTCGATGCGGTCGTTGCGCGTGCGCTCGCCAAGAAGCCCGAAGACCGCTACCGCAATGCGCGCGAGTTCCAGGTCGAGATCCAGAGCGGGTACAGCGCACCCGTGAGCCCGGTGGTCTCAGAAGAAACCATCATCGATGAGGCGAGCCCGCCGCCTGCGCCGGGGCTGCGAACGTCGCAGACGGATTCGGCACCTGGTGTGAGCACGGTGCCGCCGCCGGGGTGGGATGCCACGGTGCTCAAAGAGATCGAAGACCAGCTCGCGCGCTATCTGGGGCCGGTGGCCAAAGTGATCGTGCGGCGGGGTGCGAGGAGCACCAAGGAGCTCGATACCTTGTACGCCTTGCTGGCCGAAAGCTTGAGCACGGAGCAGGAGAAGAAGGCATTTCAAGCGGGGCGTGCGCGCTTGACCGGCGCACCTCCGGCGAAGCCCTCGCCCGAAGAGTCGGGCACGCCTGAGACCGTGTCGGACGGTCCGCTCGATGCGGCGCAGATCGACCACGTCGGGAAGCTTCTCGCCGAGCAGCTCGGACCGATCGCCCGCATCCTGGTGAAAAAGGCCGCCGCCGAGGCGACCAATCGCCGCGACTTTCTGCGTCTGGTGGGCGAGCAGCTCGGCAGCGATGAAGAACGCGCCGCGTTCATGAGGCGGGTGGGCGGGGGTAAGAAGCAGTGAAGAGTGAAGGGTGAAGGGTGAAGGGTGAAGAGTGAATGAGTGAAAAAGCTCCCTCCCCTTCAAGCCCCCTTCAAGGGGAGGGCTGGGGTGGGGATGGGATTCACTGGACCCGAGCCCTCATCCCCCTCCTAGCCTCCCTTGAAAGGGGAGGAAGCGTGCATGAGGGGCATTCGCCCTCTT
>JBGQKF010000021.1:0-21186 GCA_041499435.1 Gammaproteobacteria bacterium | reverse complement strand
GAGGGGAGGACATCGAGCGCCGGGTCCGCAAGGTGAGCATCTACGAGCTCACGGTGCTCAAACGAAACTTCCCCGAAATCACCCTGAGGGTTCGTTGCAGTAAAGGAACGTATGTGCGCTCCCTGGCTCACGATCTCGGGGTGAGGCTGGGGTGCGGCGGGCATCTGACTGCGCTGCGGCGTACGGGAGTCGGCTCGCTGCGGATCACGGAGGCGGCCTCGCTACAAGCTCTCGAGGCCATGGAGCAAAGGGCACGCTGGTCCTGCGTGCACGGCACGGACCTGCTGCTGTCCCATCTGCCAGCGATCGTCTTACCGATCACGGACGCGAAGGCGGTTTTGCAGGGCAGAGCAGTTGGGACACCGGGTGCGGTCCAGGACTCGGGACACGTTCGCCTGTACGACGAATATGGTTCGTTTCTCGGCCTGGGCATGGCACAGGGCGAGGACAGAAGGATCATACCGAAGCGCATGTGCTCGGACGTGCGCATTCGGCAGCCGGCGCTGGCTTGAGGAAGTTTTCGTATCGGGCTAAAATAGCGCGCTTTTTTGGAGACATAGCAGATGGCTATAACGACTGATCGCAAGGCGCAGATCGTTGGCGATTACCAGCGGGCGAAGGGCGACACCGGGTCGCCTGAGGTGCAGATCGCACTCCTCACCGCGCGCATCAACGAGCTGACCGAACACTTCAAGACGCACGTGAAGGACTTTCACTCGCGTCGCGGACTGCTGCGAATGGTGTCGCGGCGGCGCAAGCTGTTGGATTATCTGAAGCACACCAAGAGCGATACCTATCGCGGCGTTCTCGATCGGCTCGGGTTGCGCAAGTAGGAGATTTTGCACATCGCTTCCCGCCTTTTCTCGCCCGGCCCGGCGGCCGTTCCAGCTTGCCGGCCCCTCACTTCTAGGACGACAGCCCCCGGTCGCCGACTATGGACGTAAATCCCATCACACCCGCTAGAAAATCGATTCCCTTCGGCCGCCACACGTTGACGATCGAGACCGGCGAGATCGCCCGGCAGGCGCATGGCGCTGTCATCGTGAACCTCGACGATACCGTCGTGCTGGTCACGGTCGTAGCCAGGAGGGACGTCAATCCAGGTCAGGATTTCTTCCCGCTCACGGTGGACTACCAGGAGCGTACCTACGCGGCGGGCAAGATTCCCGGAGGCTTTTTCAAGCGGGAGGGCAGGCCCTCGGAGAAAGAAACGTTGACCTCCCGGCTCATCGATCGCCCGATTCGCCCCTTGTTCCCGGACGGCTTCTACAACGAAGTGCAGGTCGTCGCCACGGTGATGTCCTCGAACAACGAAGTCGATTCGGACATTCCGGCGCTGATTGGCGCCTCGGCCGCCCTCGCGTTGTCCGGGATCCCATTCAATGGCCCGATCGGCGCGGCGCGCGTTGGCTACATCAAAGGCCAATACGTGCTGAATCCCACTGCCTCCGAGCTGAAAGAGTCGCAGCTCAATCTGGTGGTGGCCGGGACACAGCAAGCGGTGCTGATGGTGGAATCCGAAGCGCACGAGTTGGCCGAGGATGTCATGCTTGGCGCCGTCGTGTTCGGGCACGAGCAGATGCAGGCGGTAATCAATCTGATCAACGAGCTCGCGGACGAGGCTGGAAAGCCGCTTTGGGATTGGGCGCCCGCCGACAAGCACGAGAGCTTGATCGAGCGCGTCCGTGCAATCGCGGAGGCCGGCTTGCAGGAAGCGTATGCGACGCGGCAGAAGCAGCAGCGCTCCGAGAAGCTGTCCGCTCTGCGGGAGCAGGTGTTGAAGCAGCTGGTGAAGGATGCGGCCGAGCCCGTGGATGAGAATCTGATACGCACCATCTTCAGCGATCTCGAAGCTAAGATCGTTCGCGGCCGGATTCTCAACGGCGAGCCGCGCATCGACGGGCGCGATACCCGCACCGTGCGCCCGATCTCGATTCGCACCGGCGTGCTTCCGCGCGCACATGGGTCCGCGCTGTTCACACGCGGCGAGACGCAGGCGCTTGCGGTGGCTACACTCGGCACGGCGCGCGATGAGCAGATCATCGATGCGCTGCAGGGTGAGTACACCGAGCGCTTCATGCTCCACTACAACATGCCGCCCTATGCCACCGGGGAGACCGGGCGGGTGGGCAGTCCCAAGCGCAGGGAAATCGGTCACGGCCGCCTGGCCAAGCGGGCGCTCATCGCGGTCCTGCCCAGCGAAGAGGAGTTCGGTTATTCGATGCGCCTGGTGTCCGAGATCACCGAGTCGAACGGCTCGAGCTCGATGGCCTCGGTATGCGCCGGCTGCCTGGCGCTGATGGATGCAGGGGTGCCGATGAAGGCGCACGTCGCCGGCATCGCCATGGGTCTCATCAAGGAAAGCAAGCGCTTCGCGGTGCTGTCCGACATCCTGGGCGATGAGGATCATCTGGGCGACATGGATTTCAAAGTGGCCGGCACCGAGCAGGGTGTTACGGCACTGCAGATGGATATCAAGATTCAGGGCATCACCAAGGAGATCATGCAGGTTGCGCTGAATCAGGCCAAGGAAGGGCGCCTGCACATCCTGGCGCTGATGAAGCAGGCGCTGGAGACCCCGCGCGCGGAGATCTCGGCGTACGCCCCGCGCATGATCGTCATCAAGATCAAGCCGGAAAAGATCCGCGATGTCATCGGCAAGGGCGGCGCGGTGATCCGGGCGCTTACCGAAGAAACCGGTACCACGATCGACATTGCTGAAGACGGCACCGTGACCATCGCGTGCGTGAATTCAGAAGGCGGCCTCGCCGCCAAGAAGCGCATCGAGGACATCACCGCGGAAGTCGAGGTCGGCCGCATCTATGAGGGCACCGTGCTCAAGCTGCTCGACTTCGGGGCGATTGTGAGCGTGCTGCCCGGCAAGGACGGTCTGCTGCATATCTCGCAGATTGCCGAAGAGCGCGTGAAGAACGTCTCCGACCATCTGAAGGAAGGCCAGTCGGTGCGCGTCAAGGTGCTCGAGGCCGACGAGAAAGGCCGGCTGCGCCTGTCGATGAAAGCCGTGGCCGAGACCACTGCGGCTCAGCAGTAAACCTGCCGTGCAAAAAAAGCCCACCACCTGGTGGGCTTTTGTCTTGGCAACGCTACATCGCGATCTGCATGCCCGGGAACACGTAGGCCTGCAACATCACCAGGATCCCGACCAGCGCTGCCAGCGCAATGCTATGAAAGAACACATAGCGCAGGATATCGCCTTCGTGGCCGTACCAGCGCGTCGCGGTACTGGCCACCACGATGCTTTGAGCATCGATCATCTTGCCCATGACGCCACCGGAACTGTTCGCCGCCGCCATCAGGATCGGATTGAGCTGCAGCTGCTCAGCGGAGATACGCTGCAGTCCTCCGAACAGCACGTTGGAGGCGGTGTCCGAACCGGTGAGCGCGACGCCCAGCCAGCCAAGCAGTGCGCCGAAGAATGGATACAGTACGCCGGTGTGTGCGAACGCGAGACCCATTGTTGCATCGGTTCCAGAGTACCTGGTGGTGAATCCGAGCGCGAGCATGGCAGCTATGGTGAGCAGTGAGAATCTCACCAGCTTGATCGTCTCCCAGTATCGCTTCAGCATTTCACCGAGCGAGTATTTCATCAGAAGGCCTGCGATCAAAGCTGCGATCAGAATCCCCGAGCCGGTGGCGGACAACCAGTTCAAGCTGTAGACCGCCTTTTCTTTTTCCGCCTTGGCCACCACGGGCGGTACGCGTTCGACACCCTCGTGCAGGTTGGGAATCTTGAAGTCGATCTTGGTGACGCCATTCCAGGCGTAGAAGACCTTGGTCTTAGGGTCACCCCCATTCAACAGCACCTTCACCTGCGGGATGCCCCAGGCAAACACGAACACGCTCAGGACGATCCAGGGTAGCCACGCCTGGATGACAACCGAACCGGCGTGCTTGGGCGGCGTCATAACGGCGTCGTCCACCGTAATTCCGCTGTTGGCTTCGTGACCCTTCAATGCGGTGGTCGTCCAGATCGTCTTCGGGCGCCAGACTTTCAGAAATGCCGTGAGGCACGCCATGGATACCAGCGCCGCAACGATATCCACCAGCCACGGGCCGTGGAAGTTGGACACCAGAAATTGCGGTATTGCGAACGAAACGCCGGCCACTAGGATGGCGGGCCAGATCTGGATCATGCCGCGCCAGCCGGCGAACGCCCAGATCAGCCAGAACGGCACGATGAGCGAGAAGAACGGCAGCTGGCGGCCGACCATGGCGCCCAATTTGAACAAATCCAATCCGGTCACCGCGGACAACGCGATGATTGGCGTGCCGAGTGCACCGTATGCGACCGGGGCCGTGTTGGCGATCAACGAAAGTCCCGAGGCGGCGAGCGGCGAGAAACCCAGCCCGATGAGTATCGCGCCGGTCACTGCGACCGGTGTGCCGAAGCCGGCTGCACCCTCGAAGAATGCACCGAACGAGAAGGCGATCAGCAGCAGCTGCAGGCGCCGATCCTCGGTCACGCCGCCGATACTGTCCTGGAGGATCTTGAAGTAACCCTTATGCAGAGTGAGTTGGTACAGGAAGATGATGTTGAGCACGATCCAGCCGATCGGCAGCAGGCCGAAGAAGGCGCCGTCGGCAGCCGCCCAGCCGGCGGTGGCCGCCGGCATCCCGAATACGACGATCGCCACGAACAGCGCGCTGATGAGCCCGAGTATCGCGGCCCAGTGCGCGGCGATGCGGAAGAAGGCGAGGCTGCCGAGCAGCACGATGACCGGAATAGCCGCACATAGCGTGGACAGCCACGGGTTGTTCAGCGGATCGTAGACCTGCGTCCAGACCATTTTTAAATTCCTCCCGAAGAACGATTGTTATGATCGAGTCTGCTCGCTCTAACGAAGAACGCCAAAACGACGCGGCGCGCCCCATCTGATTTTGATGTGATCGCAGGCCGGGCGTGCTGACAGCGCCGCGATGGTTCGCGGCATTATATCCAAAAAGCCCGCGTGCGCCGGGCTTTGCGGCCCGCTCGGCATGCCGGCGCTATAATGGTTTTTCGGTGCGATGCTGCGCCACTGCGATGCGAAAACTCAAAGTGCTCTTTCACTCGGGATTCACCAGATGAACGATAATGTGCCGCCGCGCACCGGGGGTCAGATCCTGGTCGACTGCTTGAAGACGCATGGCGTCGATACCGCGTTTTGCGTCCCGGGTGAAAGCTATCTGGCAGTGCTCGACGCACTGTACGATGCGCGCGAGCAGATGCGTCTCATCGTCTGTCGCCAGGAAGGCGGCGCCGCCTTCATGGCGGAGGCCCACGGCAAGCTGCAGAATCGTCCCGGCATCTGCTTCGTCACCCGCGGACCGGGCGCCACCAATGCTGCCATTGGCGTGCACACGGCGTTTCAGGATTCCTCGCCGATGATCCTGTTCATCGGTCAGGTGGGTGGCGACGTGGTCGAGCGCGAAGCTTTCCAGGAGGTCGACTATCGGCGCATGTTCGGTCAGATGGCCAAGTGGGTGGCGCAGATCGATCGAGCCGAGCGTATCCCTGAGTATCTGAGTCATGCGTTTCATCTGGCCGTCTCCGGACGCCCGGGCCCGATCGTTCTGGCGCTGCCCGAGGACATGCTGGTCACGCGCGCCGTCGCCGCGCCGGCACGTCCCTATGTGCGCGTGAAGGCGCATCCCGGTGAGGCCGATCTTCGCGCGATCGTCGAGATGCTCCAATCGGCTGCCAAACCCCTGGTGATACTCGGCGGAGGCGATTGGAACGCAGCCGCCTGCGCGGACATCGCGCGGTTTGCGAAAGCCTTCAACCTGCCGGTGGCTTGTTCCTTCCGGCGCCAGGATCTGATCGACAACCGCGACGCGCTCTACGTCGGTGAAGTCGGCATCGCGATCAGTCCCGAGCTCAAGAAACATGTGCGCGAAGCCGATTTGATTCTGGCCATTGGTCCGCGCCTGGGCGAAATGACGAGCGGCGGCTACACGCTGTTCGAGATACCGAGCCCCACTCAGAGGCTGGTGCACGTGCATCCGGGCGCCGAGGAGTTGGGGCGCGTGTACCAGGCTGATCTGATGATCAACTCCGGTATGGTGCAGTTCGCCGCGGCGGCCGCGCAACTGCAGGCGCCATCGGGCAGCCGGTGGGCTCAGTGGACTAAGACACTGCACGAAGAATATCTGGCAACGCTGCGCGCTGTGCCGATGCCCGGGCCGGTCAACCTGAGCGATGCCGTGGTGTGGTTGCGCGATCGCCTGCCGCATGATGCGATCATCACCAACGGCGCCGGTAATTTTTCGGGCTGGGTGCAGCGCTTCTATCAATACGGCGGCTTTCGCACGCAGCTCGCACCGACCAACGGAGCCATGGGCTACGGGGTGCCTGCCGCCATCGCAGCGAAGCTCACTCACCCGCAACGCACCGTGGTTTGCTTTGCGGGCGACGGCGATTTTCTGATGAACGGTCAGGAGCTCGCAACCGCAGTGCAGTACGGAGCTGCAGTAATCTTCGTGGTGGTGAACAACGGCATGTACGGGACCATCCGCATGCATCAGGAGCGCGAGTATCCAGCGCGGGTATTCGGCACGGACTTGCGCAATCCCGACTTCGTGCAGCTCGCGCAAGCGTACGGTGCATTCGGGTGCCTGGTGGAAAGAACGTCGGACTTCGCGCCGGCATTCGAGCGGGCTCTTACCGCCGGCACACCGGCCGTGCTGGAAGTGCGCATCGATCCAGAGGCGATCAGCACTCGTGCCACGCTGAGCACGATCCGGGAAAAGGCATTAGAGGTTCTCAAAGATCAGTGAATCACGATGAAGTGAAAAGGTGAACAGGTGAAAAGGTGAACAGGTGAAAAGGTGAACAGGTGAACAGGTGAACAGGAGACGATCTCGGGTCATCAACGGATCTGGCCGGTTCACCTCTTCACTTCTTCACCTCTTCACTTCCTCACCTTTTCACGTCTTTCAATCGATGTGCGCGCCCGATTCCTTGACGAGCTTAGACCAGCGCACGCTCTCTGTTTGCAGAAACGCCCGGAACTGCTCCAGCGAGTCTCCTTGGGCCTCGATGCCTGCGTTCGCAAGAAACTCGCGCACCTGCTTGTCATGTAGCGCTGCGTTCACCGTGGTGTTGAGCCGGCTTACGATCGGTTGCGGCGTACCCGCCGGCGCAAACAACCCGAACCACGATGTAATGTTGTAACCGGTGAAGCCGAACTCGGCGAGAGTGGGTACGTTCGGCAGCACCGGGGAACGGGCGGGGCCAGTGACTGCGAGGGCTCTCAGTTTTCCCGCCTTGATGTGCGGCAGACTGTTACTGATATTGTCGAACATCAGGTTCACCTGGCCGCCGATGACATCGGTGATGGCTGGCGCGTTGCCCTTGTACGGAACGTGCGTCATGTCCACGCCTGCCATGCGCTTGAACAGCTCGCCTGAGAGATGATGAGTGGTGCCGTTGCCGCCAGAGGCGAAGGTGAGCGTCCCCGGCTTCGCCTTGGCGAGCGCGATCAGCTCCTGCACGGAGCGAACGGATAGCGATGGATTTATGACCAGCACATTGGGCAGCGTGCCCAGCAGCGAGATCGGCACGAAGTCCTTGACCGGGTCATAAGGCAAGTGTGCGTAGAGGCTGGGGTTGATCGAGTGCGTGGCCACTGCACCGAGCAGCAACGTGTAACCGTCAGCAGGCGACTTCGCGACCACGTCGGTGCCGATCCCGCCGGCGGCGCCCGGGCGATTGTCGATGATGAACTGTTGACCCAGCCGTGCGGAAAGCTGTTGCCCGATCAGCCGGCCCATGACGTCCGTGGTTCCGCCAGCGGGAAACGGAACCACCAGCCGTACCGGTTTGCTCGGATAGTCCGCGCTATGCGCGTATCCGATCACCAGGGCGAACGCAACCAGAACGGTAAAGCGCGCCACGGCGAAGAGCGCACGCATCAGAATCCCACCGCCTGTCCGTCGCGGCGCGGCTCGGAGGCCGCGAGATAGCCGTCGCCCAGCTTATAGATCAACTGCGCCGCTCCATACTCCATGTTCCAGCGCTCGGTATGACGAATCGCATGGCCCCGCCTGGCGAGCTCAGCGGCGACTTCGGGCGCGACCGCGTGCTCCAGTGCGATCTGACCATCGAGCGTCACCTTCCAGCGCGGACCGTCGGCAGCGGCTTGAGGGTTCTGCTGGTAGTCGACGAGCCGCACGATCATCTGCAGATGTCCTTGCGGCTGCATGTCGGCCCCCATGACCCCGAAGCTCATCAGCGCATCGCTGTCGCGCGTAGCAAAGGCCGGGATGATCGTGTGGAACGGCCGCTTGCGTGGGCCCACGCGATTCCAATGATCGGGATCGAGGGTGAAGCAGGCGCCCCGATTCTGCATGGAGATGCCGGTCTCCGGTATAACGACGCCGGAACCGAAGCCCATGTAGTTGGATTGAATGTACGAGACCATCATCCCGCTGGCATCGGCCGCCGTCAGATAGATCGTGTCGGAACCCGCTAATTTTCCGTGCACGTACTGCCGCGCGCGCTTGCGGTCGATCAATTGCGCCCGCTCGCGCAGATATTGCGGGTCGAGCAACTCAGCACTGGTCACCTTCATCGAGCGCGGATCGGCAACGTAATGACGCGCATCGGCGAATGCGAGCTTCATCGCCTCGATCTGCAGATGAAAGCTGTCGGCCGAATCGACCGGCGCAGCGCTGAGATCGAGCTCGCTCAGCATGCCCAGCGCCATCAATGCGGCGATGCCCTGGCCGGCCGGTGGAATCTCGTGCACACGAATGCCGCGGTAGTTCTTCGCGATCGGCTCCTCCCAGTTGGGCTGGTGAGCAGCCAGATCCTCTTCGGTCATCACGCCGCCTTGCGCGCGGCTTGCGGCAGCAATTTTTTCGGCAAGCTTGCCGCGGTAAAAGCTCTCGCCGCGGGTCTGCGCAATCTCCTCGAGCGTGCGCGCCTGAGCGGGATGGCGAAACACCTCGCCCGCGCCCGGGGCGCGGCCGTTTGGCATGAACGCGGCTGCAAACCCCGGCTGGTCCACGATCGTCGGCCCCTGCTTCTGCCATTGCCGCGCGACGGTCGGGGACACCAGAAAACCACGCTCTGCATATTCGATCGCGGGCGCGAACAAGTCGGCGAATGGCAATCGGCCGAAACGTTGCGAAAGTGCCACCCAGGCCGACACAGCGCCGGGCACCGTGATGCAGTCCCAACCCATGATCGGCATGCTGGCCTGCCCCGCGAAACGCTGCGGACTCCATGCTTGCGGAGAATGCCCCGAAGCATTCAAGCCGTGCAGCCGGGTTCCGTCCCAGATCAGCGCAAAGGCGTCGGACCCGATGCCGTTCATCGTCGGCTCCACTACGGTCAACGCGATCGCAGTAGCGATGGCGGCATCGACCGCGTTGCCGCCTTTGAGCAGCATGCGCAGCCCCGCCTGCGCGGCGAGCGGTTGCGTAGTGGCAACGACGTTGCGGGCCAGAACCGGCATGCGTTGCGAAAAGTGCGGAAAATCCCAGGTGAACGGTGGCATCGATATCAAGCTTCCTGAAAGGCTTCCTCGCGCTTCCGTCGCACTGCGGGTACCACGATGGCGATCAGCAAAGCAGCAGCGAGAAGCAGCATGGAGAGACTGAAGGGGCTGCGCAAAAACACGGTGGCGTCGCCGCGATGGATGGTCATGCCACGCCGCAACTCATCTTCCATCATCGGCCCCAGCACCATCGCCAGCAGCAGCGGTGCGGGTTCACAGCCGAGCTTGATGAAGATGTAGCCGAGGAGCCCGAACAGCGCCGCCAGCGCGACTTCGGTAGCACTGTTGTTCAGTGTATAGATGCCGACGCAGCATAACACCAGGATAGTCGGAAACAGCAGGCGATAGGGCAGCTTGAGCAGCAGCACCCAGATCCGGATGAGCGGCAGGTTGAGCACCACCAGCAGCAGATTGCCGATCCACATGCTGGCGATCATGCCCCACACCAGGTCGGGGCGCTCGGTCATCACCTGCGGGCCGGGCGTGATGCCGTGGATGATCATTGCGCCGACCATCAGCGCCATCACCGCGTTGGAAGGTATGCCGAGCGAGAGCAGGGGTATGAACGACGTCTGCGCTCCTGCATTGTTCGCCGACTCGGGTGCGGCTACGCCTTCGATGGCGCCGTTGCCGAAGCGCTCGGGGTGCTTGGAGATCCTCTTCTCCAGCGTATATGCGGCGAACGATCCCAGCACGGCCCCGCCACCCGGCAGAATGCCGAGCAGCGCCCCCACTGCCGTGCCGCGCACTACGGCCTTCCACGCTGCCTTCAAGTCCTCGCCGCGTGGAAAGAGTCCGCGCACGTTCGACGTAAACACTTCGCGTTGTTCCCCGTGCTCGAGATTCGCGATGATCTCGCCAAAGCCGAAGATCCCCATGGCGACCACTACGAAGCCGATCCCGTCGGCAAGCTCAGGGATGCCGAATGTGAAGCGCATCTGTCCGGTCTGCGTGTCGGCACCGACCGTACCCAGCAGCAGTCCGATCAGCACCATGCCGATAGCCTTGACCAGCGAGCCGTGCGCGAGCGCAACTGCCGCCACCAGTCCGAGCGCCATGAGGGAGAACTTTTCGATCGGCCCCAGGGCCAGCGCCAGATCGGACAGCGGCTTTGCGAAGCCGGCGATGATGAGGGTGCCCACGCAGCCGGCGAAGAATGAGCCCAGCGCAGCGATCGCAAGCGCAGGACCGGCGCGGCCTTGCCGGGCCATCTGGTAGCCGTCCAGACAGGTTACAACAGAGGACGATTCGCCTGGGAGATTGACCAGGATGGCCGTGGTCGATCCACCATACTGCGCGCCATAGTAGATGCCCGCGAGCAGAATCAGGGCGCTCACCGGCGGCAGGGCGAAGGTGGCCGGCAGCAGCATCGCGATGGTTGCCACCGGACCGATGCCCGGAAGGACACCGATCAATGTTCCAAGGCTGACGCCAATCAGGCAGTAGAAAAGGTTGGTGTAGGTCAGCGCGACGCCGAATCCGACCTGCAGGTTGTGCAGCAGCTCCATCAAGCTGTACCCGGCCAGACTTTGAAGGGCAGCTTGAGACCATAGTAGAAGATGAGTACGGAAGCTGCAGTGAGCACTCCGGCAAGCAGCGCCAGCTCGAGGGGCCGCCAGCGCGCATTCGCGAGATACCCGACGACCACCACAGCGAGCACTGCAACCACGAGTCCGAGCTGCTCGATCGTAACCGCGAACAACAGCACCGCTGCGAGCACCGTCGCAAGGGGTACGATCGTCAGGCGCTTCAGCCGCTCCGACTTAGAGAAAACACCGCGTGCAGCGACGACCAGACCCACAATGAAAAGCAGAGCGCCGACCAGAACCGGGAAGTATCCCGGCCCCATACGGGCGGCGGTACCCAGCGCATAGCCGCGGCCAATTGCCACCGCAGCCGAACCGAAGGCGATATACACCAGCCCGGCGAAGAAGTCCTTCCCGGGTCGAAACTTCCGCACCAGCCGCCCCCCGCTTTATCCTGTTCGCGTGCGCCGTATTGTTTCACACGCGCAAGCGGGGCGGCAATGTCATCAAGACCGGCATGCGGCGGG
The DNA here is from genome assembly GCA_041499435.1 of Gammaproteobacteria bacterium. Classification (GTDB taxonomy): domain Bacteria; phylum Pseudomonadota; class Gammaproteobacteria; order Burkholderiales; family SHXO01; genus SHXO01. Next base: position 9,630 of record JBGQKF010000021.1, on the reverse strand, counting down.
AGCCAGCGTTGCCTGCAGGTATTCGCCGTTGTCTTTGCGCTGTACCATCACCGCCACTCCCACATTGGCGAGGTTCCAATCGGCGCTGATGCGCGCGGTGTGCTGTGGCTGTGCACGGCCTTCGCGGTCGAGTGAAAACGGTCCGATCAGCTCGCGCACGACAAAGTCATGAGAGAGGTGTCTGCCGGCGTTTTCGCCACGGCTGACTCGGCTGGAGAGTCCGTTCTCGAACACGGCGATCCAAGCCTGCGCCTGAGGACGCAGTGCCGGATCGGCAACCAGCACCTGTGCCGAGATAGCGAGCCCCTGAGCGGCCTGCTCGACGCGAACGTCGATCTGCGCGCCTGGTGATTGGCGGTTCGCTTCCACGAGCGTCTTCTGCAGCTTCTCCATCCCGCCGATCAATCGCAGATCGCGCTCATCGAGCACCAGTTGCGGCGTGTAGATCACGCCGCTGGCGAGCCGATCGGCGATCTGGCGCTGCCGGTCGCTGAAGCCGGCCTGCGAGAAACGGTCGGGCCAGCCGAGCTGATTCCAGTAATCCACGTGAAAGGCGAGCGGTATCACCATCGAGGCATCGATGCCATGCTGGGGCAACGCGCTCAGCCAGCGGTCGGCGGGGGGACAACTGCTGCACCCTTCCGATGTATAGAGCTCCAGCACGCTTACTCGGTGCGGCAGGCTGTGCGCCTGGCACCCCGCGGCCATGACCGGCCCTGAAACGCTGAACAGTGCGGCGGCTGTGATCATGATCCAATGTGACGATCGGCTCATCTGCAATTCTCCCGAAGTTTGATTTCGCGCGCGCACCGGGCGCATTTGTTACCATTCGCCGCTTCGCCTGCACGACGGACTCGAATGCTGCCGCACGCGGTGCATGTGTTTGTACGTACCGCACCGGCCGATGGATTCGGCGCGCCGTCGCGACGCCCTCTTATGGCACAGTACTTTGTCATCCATCCGACACATCCACAGCCGCGGCTGCTGCAGCAGGCCGCGCACATCGTGCATGGCGGCGGTCTGATCGTGTATCCGACCGATTCGTGCTACGCATTGGGCTGTCAGATCGGCCACAAGGAGGCGATGGAGCGCATCCGCGCGATCCGCCAGGTCGACGAGCATCATCATTTCACACTGGTGTGCCGCGATCTGTCCGAGATTGCTCATTATGCTCGCGTCGACAACAGCGCCTATCGCCTGCTCAAAGCCGTCACACCGGGCAGCTACACGTTCATCCTGCATGCCACGCGCGAGGTGCCGCGGCGTCTGCAGAACCCGCGTCGCAAGACCATCGGACTGCGCATTCCCGAGCATCCGGTGGCGCAAGGGCTGCTCGCCCAACTGAATGAACCATTGCTGTCATCGACCCTGCTGCTGCCGGGAGATGCGCTGCCGCTCAATGACGCACGCGAGATCCGGGAACGGCTGGAGCACCAGGTCGATCTGGTACTCGACGCGGGGTCCTGCGGCATCGAGATGAGCACCGTGGTCGATCTGACCGGCGAGCAACCGCAGATCGTTCGCATCGGCAAGGGCGATCCCGGCGTCTTCGGAGTCGCCGCATAGTGGACATCGCCGCGATGATGGAGATGATCGCGCTCTACGCGATTCCGATGATCTTCGCCATCACGCTGCACGAAGCCGCGCACGGCTATGTCGCCAAGCACTTCGGCGACTACACGGCTTATCAGCAGGGGCGCATTTCGCTCAATCCCCTGGACCATATCGATCCGGTAGGCACGGTGCTGGTTCCGGTGATGCTGGTGGTGTTGTCCGCAGGGCAGTTCGTCTTCGGCTGGGCGAAGCCGGTGCCGGTTAATTTCAGCAATCTGCGCAATCCCAAGCGCGACATGCTGTGGGTCGCGGCCGCCGGTCCCGGTGCGAATCTGGTCATGGCGGTGCTTTGGGGATTCCTGCTCAAGCTGGCTTTCATTGTGCCACCCAACTACTTCTCCTATCCGTTGCAGCAGATGGCCACAGGCGGGGTCGTGATCAATCTCGCCTTGATGGTGCTCAATCTGATCCCGATTCCGCCACTCGACGGCGGGCGCATCGCCGTGAGCCTGCTGCCAAACCGGCTCGCGTACCGGTTTGCTATGATTGAGCCCTATGGATTCATCATCGTCATCGCGCTGCTGGCCACGCACGTGCTGGGTGTGGTCATCGGTCCGCTCGTGATGCTGGGACGTAACCTCATCTACGCTTGCTTCGGTCTTCTCTGAAAACATGTTCCCCGATCGAGTCCTGTCCGGGATGCGCCCCACCGGCGCATTGCATCTGGGTCACTACCACGGCGTTCTGAAAAACTGGGTGAAGCTGCAGCATGAGCATCCATGCTTGTTCTTCGTCGCCGACTGGCACGCATTGACGACGCACTACGAAGATCCTCAGGTCATTGCGCAGAGCGTCTGGGACATGGTGATCGACTGGCTCGCCGCCGGTGTCGACCCGTCGCAGGCCACCCTGTTCATTCAATCGCGGGTGCCCGAGCATGCCGAGTTGCACCTGCTGCTGTCGATGATCACGCCGCTCGGGTGGCTGGAGCGGGTTCCCACGTACAAGGATCAGCAGGAAAAGTTATCCGATCGGGATCTGTCGACCTATGGCTTTCTCGGCTACCCGTTGCTGCAAGGCGCCGACATTCTGATCTACCGTGCGACGCTGGTGCCGGTTGGAGAAGACCAGGTGCCGCACATCGAGTTCACACGCGAGGTAGCGCGCCGCTTCAATCACGTCTATGGCCGCGAGCCGGGCTTCGAGGACAAAGCGCTCGCTGCAGTGAAAAAGCTTGGGGCCAAGCGCAGTAAGCTCTATCGGGATTTGCGCACGCGCTATCAGGAACAAGGCGACGGCGACGCGCTGCAAGCCGGTCGGGCGTTGCTCGATGAAGCGCAGAATCTGAGCATCGGGGATCGCGAGCGCCTGTTCGGATTCCTCGAGGGCGGCGGCAAGATGATTCTGTCGGAGCCGGCGGCGTTGCTGACCGAAGCTTCAAAGATGCCCGGGCTGGACGGCCAGAAGATGTCGAAGTCGTACAACAACACCATCAGCTTGCGTGAGGACGCGCAGAGCGTGATCAAGAAGATCCGCACCATGCCGACCGATCCGGCCCGCGTGCGGCGAACCGACCCGGGCGAGCCGGAAAAATGTCCGGTGTGGCAATTTCACCTGGTGTATTCGGATGACAAGACCCAGCAGTGGGTGCAGCAAGGTTGTCGCAGCGCGGGCATCGGCTGTTTGGAGTGCAAGCAGCCGGTGATCGATGCCGTGCTTGCCGAACAGGAACCGATGCACGAGCGCGCGCAGACTTACCTGGATGATCCGACGCTGGTGCGCAACATCATCGAAGAGGGCTGCGACCGCGCGCACAAGCTGGCCGTGGAGACGATGCGCGATGTGCGCGAGGCGATGGGGTTGAGCTATGGCTGATGCTGCGTGGCGCTGCGCGAGTGAAGGAGTGAAGGAGTGAAGGAGTGAAGGAGTGAAGGGTGAAAAGCGCTAAAACGCCAGATCCCGCTACGCCTTCTGTCTCATCAACCGTTGCTGCTGACGTTGCCAATCCCTCTCTTTGATATCCTGGCGCTTGTCGTATTGTTTCTTGCCTTTGGCGAGCCCGATCTCCAGCTTGATCCAGCCGCCCTTGTAATGCAGGTTCAGAGGAATCAGCGTGTAGCCCGCGCGCTCCACCTTGCCGATCAGGCGCCGCAGCTCCTCGGCGTGCATGAGCAGCTTGCGTGTGCGCGTCGGGTCGGGCTGGACGTGGGTCGAGGCGCTCAGGAGCGGGCTGATGTGGCACCCGATCAGGTTCAACTCGCCGTTGCGCATTACGACGTAGGCCTCGGCGAGCTGAACGCGTCCGGCACGGATGGCCTTCGCCTCCCAACCTTGCAACGCCACTCCGGCCTCGAAGCGCTCCTCGATGAAGTAGTCATGGAAGGCCTTGCGATTCTCTGTGATGCTCATAGGCGATAGGTGCTTAGTTTGGTTGCGGCCCGCAGGGTTGCTGAAAGTGCGCGATTGTAGCAGCCGCTGGCGCCGGGAAAGCTGATGGCCCTGGTGGAAAAATCGATGCTGGTCGCGTACTCAGCGCAGCGCATGCATGACCTGGTGAACGATGTCGAGCGCTATCCGGAATTCCTGCCTTGGTGCGGTGGTGCTCAGGTCGAGGCGCGAGAGGACCAGGTCGTACGGGCCTCGGTGCTGATCGACTATCACGGCATTAAACAGAGCTTCAAAACGGAAAATCGTTCATCGCCGCCGCAGCTCATCGAGGTTCGCCTGGTGAGCGGGCCGTTTCGCCAGCTCGATGGCGTGTGGCGGTTTACCGCGCTCGCGGCGGACGCCTGCAAGATCGAGTTCCGCCTGCATTACGAGTTTTCCAACCGGCTTCTCGAGAAGCTGGTCGGTCCAGTGTTCAAGCACATCGCCAACACCCTGGTAGATGCGTTCTTGCGCAGAGCACAGCAGCTTTACGGGGTCAAATGATCACGGTGGAAGTGGTTTATGCCTGGCCGCTCGAGCAGCAGATCTGCACACTCGAGGTGCCGGAGGGTACCACTGTAGCGCAGGCTATCGCGCTATCGACCCGCGCGCAACATCCCCTCTCGGATTGTACGGTGGCACGCTTCGGACGGCCGGTCGCGCTCGGTACTGTACTGCGGGCCTTCGACCGCATCGAGATCCTGCGCCCCTTGCGGGTAGATCCAAAGGAAGCGCGGCGACGGCGACAATTGCACCGCGGGGGCGCCCGCAAGTCCGGCTGAGCCTTCTATTTGCACCAGGAATCCGCGGCCTTCCTTGCATTCACCAGCTCGGTCTGGATCTCCTGATCGTTGAGATAGATTTGTTCGCCGTTCGGGCCATAGCGGGTGATTCTTCCGCCGCGCTCAAAGGCCTGGACCTGCTCGGTCGCGCGCTGGCAGCTGCGTTTTTTGTCTTCGGCGGCCTGAGCGTCCTTCTGCGCCTTGGCTTCGTTTTCGGCCTGCTGCAGTCGACGCTTGCGGAATTCCATTTCTTAATCAGTCACGGTCTTGGGTAAAGCGGCGCCGGGCTTGGCGCCGGCGGGATCGGGCGCCGGCGCGACTGGTGCCGAAGCGTGTGGCGGCTTGGTTGTCTTGATCGTCTCCGATTTCTTCACGGCGGACGGCGGCGGCTGATCGGAATACTGAACCTTGCCGTTCTCGTCGGTCCACTTGTACGTCTCTGCTCCTGCGGAAGCGGCCAACAGGCACAGAGCGAGGCTTGCATATCGCATCATGATTTCCGGATCCTCAAATCAAACGCGGGACATTGGCTTGTCACCGCTCTCAAGGCTTGGGCTCGGGAAACGGGGGATCGCGGGTTTGCGCAATCCCAAGCTTGGCAAGTTCCTCGGCCGTCACTGCCGCCCGCACAGCGGCATCATAGTCCGCACGCGCAAACGCCACTCGCGCCTCCACCAGCGCGCTTTGTGCGGTGGTCCACAACGCCTTCTCGCGGAGCGCTTCCTGTACGGCTGATTCTGCTGCGATCAATGCCGCACGCGCCGTGTCGCATCCGTGCTCGCCGTTGCAAGATGGCGGCTCAGACGCGAACGCGAAGGTCGCGCAAAAACTGAAAGCAACAAATATGCCCTTCATTATTAAAGCCAAACGTGCGGTGTTCGAACACCCCGTAGACAAACGCAAAGGCCCGCTCGCGCTGCACTGCGCAGGCCGGACTGCTTCCCGCGAGGGCCTCGCGTATAATAGATTTTTTGCGAAGGATCATCAGCATGCGAGTCGTACGAAAGGCCCTGACCTTCGACGATGTATCTCTGGTTCCCGCCCATTCCCGCGTTCTGCCGCGCGAAGTCAGCCTCAAAACCCGCCTGACTCGGACGATCGAGCTCAACCTGCCTGTGGTATCGGCCGCAATGGATACCGTCACCGAATCGCGCCTGGCCATCGCGCTGGCACAGGAGGGCGCCATCGGTATCCTGCACAAGAACATGCCGCCGGCAGCGCAGGCGGGCCAGGTCGCCCGCGTGAAGCGCTTCGAAAGCGGCGTCGTGAAAGACCCGGTGACCATCCCTCCCAGTATGACGGTGCGAGAGGTACTCAATCTCATCCGAGCGCACAAGATTTCCGGCCTGCCGGTGGTGGACGGTGAGCGCGTCGTCGGCATCGTCACCAACCGCGACCTGCGCTTCGAGACCAATCTCGATCAACCGGTGCGCAACATCATGACCCCGCGCGAGCGCCTGGTAACGGTGAAGGAAGGCGCCAGTCTCGAGGAAGCCATGGGGCTGCTGCACAAGCACCGCCTCGAGCGCGTGCTGGTGGTCAATGGCGAGTTTCACCTGCGCGGCTTGATCACCGTGAAGGACATTCTGAAATCATCCGAGCATCCCAACGCCTGCAAGGACGACTTCGGCCGCCTGCGCGTCGGCGCGGCGATCGGGGTGGGCGAGGGCACCGAGGAGCGTGCCTCCATGCTGATCGAGGCCGGCGTGGATGTGCTGGTGGTCGACACGGCCCATGGGCATGCACAAGGTGTGCTGGATCGCGTGAAGTGGGTGAAGCGCCATTTCCCCCAGATCCAGGTGATCGGTGGCAACATCGCGACTGCGGCGGCGGCGAAGGCGCTGCTCGATCATGGAGCCGATGGCGTCAAGGTCGGGATCGGGCCCGGTTCCATCTGCACCACGCGTATCGTAGCCGGCGTCGGGGTACCGCAGGTCACCGCCGTGCAGGATGTCGCGGGTGCGATCAAGGACAGCGGCGTACCGATGATCGCCGACGGCGGCATCCGCTATTCCGGCGACATCGCCAAGGCGCTCGCGGCCGGCGCCGATTCGGTCATGCTCGGTGGATTGTTCGCCGGCACCGAGGAGGCCCCTGGCGAGATCGAGCTGTATCAGGGCCGCTCCTACAAAACCTATCGCGGCATGGGCTCGATCGGCGCCATGCAGCAGGGATCGAGCGATCGCTACTTTCAGGACGATGAAGAGGCCGCTGACAAGCTCGTCCCCGAAGGCGTCGAGGGCCGCGTCCCCTACAAAGGGTCAGTGGTTGCAGTGATCCAGCAGCTCATGGGCGGCGTGCGCTCCGCGATGGGATACGTCGGCTGCAGCGATATCACGCAAATGAAGGAACGCACCGAGTTCGTCGAGATTACCGCTGCGGGGGTGCGCGAATCGCACGTCCACGACGTACAGATCGTGAAGGAAGCGCCGAATTATCGGGTCGAATAACAGCATGAAGGGTGAAGGGTGAAGGGTGAAGGGTTACGCGCCTACGGCGCTGTAGTCGACGACGTTTCGCCGTCGGCGCCGGCCGTGGTCGGCCACGACAACGTTCTGATTCTCGACTTCGGTGCGCAGTACACGCAGCTCATCGCGCGGCGCGTGCGCGAAAGCCATGTCTACTGCGAGATTCACCCGTGGGATGTGAGCGATGCTTTCGTGCGCAGCTTCGCCCCGCGCGGAATCATCCTGTCGGGCGGGCATTCCTCTGCTTACGAAGGGGGCGCCCCGCGAGCGCCACAGGCGGTCTTCGAGCTCGGTGTGCCGGTGCTGGGCATCTGCTACGGAATGCAAACGATGGCCGCACAGCTGGGCGGTCAGGTCGAGATGGGCACGGTGCGCGAGTTCGGCTATGCCGAGGTCCGTGCTCGCGGGCATTCCGCGTTGTTCAAAGACATTCAGGATCGCAGCAACAGCGACGGGCACGGCCTGCTCGATGTGTGGATGAGCCACGGCGACAAGGTGACGCAGATGCCGTCCGGCTTCAAGGTCATCGCCGACAATGCGGCGTGTGCGATCGCTGCCATGGCCGATGAAGCGCGCAAGTTCTATGGCGTCCAGTTCCATCCCGAGGTGACGCACACGCTGCAAGGCCGCGCGATCATCGAGCGTTTCCTGCACGTGGTGTGCGGCCTGGGCGCGGATTGGAACATGCCCGACTATCTCGAGCAGGCAGTGGGCCACATCCGCTCCACTGTGGGCAACGACGAAGTCATCCTCGGTTTGTCGGGCGGCGTAGATTCCGCTGTGGCCGCGGCGTTGATTCATCGGGCGATTGGCGCGCAGCTCACTTGTGTATTCGTCGACACCGGCTTGCTGCGGCTCAACGAAGCCGAACAGGTGATGGCTACCTTCGCCCGTCATCTGGGCGTGAGGGCCATCCACGTCGATGCCGCATCTCAATTCCTGGGCGCGCTCGCTGGCGTCACCGATCCCGAGCAGAAGCGCAAGCTCATCGGCCGCGAGTTCGTCGAGGTGTTCCAGCGCGAAGCGGCGCAGGTCAAGGACGCGCGCTGGCTCGGTCAAGGTACGATCTATCCGGATGTGATCGAGTCGGCCGGTGGCAAGACCAAGAAGGCAACCAACATCAAATCGCATCATAACGTCGGCGGTTTGCCCGAGACGCTGCATCTGAAATTGCTGGAACCGTTGCGCGAGCTGTTCAAGGACGAGGTACGCGAGCTCGGCCTGGCGCTCGGGTTGCCGCGCGAGATGGTCTATCGTCATCCGTTCCCCGGGCCCGGGCTGGGAGTGCGCATTCTCGGCGAGGTCAAGCGCGAGTATGCAGACCTGCTGCGGCGCGCCGATGCCATCTTCATCGAGGAGCTGCGTGCCGCTGGCTGGTACGACAAGGTCTCGCAGGCCTTCGCCGTCTTCCTGCCCGTGCGCTCGGTCGGCGTCATGGGCGACGGCCGGACCTACGAGCACGTTGTCGCACTGCGCGCCGTGCAGACCGAGGACTTCATGACTGCGCACTGGGCGGAGCTGCCGTACGTGCTGCTGTCAAAGGTGTCCAGCCGCATCATCAACGAAGTGCGCGGCATCAATCGGGTCGTGTACGACATCTCCGGCAAGCCGCCGGCGACGATCGAGTGGGAATGATCGCGCAGCCGTTTGCGCTCGAAGTACGAGGCGCAGCCGATGAAACCTTCATGCGACTTGCGCTCGAGCTCGCGGCGCGGGCGGCCGAACAAGGCGAGGTGCCGGTCGGCGCGGTGCTGGTGACGAATGGCGAAGTCATCGGCCAAGGGTTCAACCGGCCGATCTGCGCGGATGATCCCACGGCGCATGCCGAGATTCAGGCCCTGCGTGAGGCGGCGCAACACGTGGGCAATTACCGCCTTCCAGGGGCAACGCTTTACGTCACGCTGGAGCCTTGCGTGATGTGCGCGGGCGCGCTGATGCATGCGCGCGTAGCCCGGGTGGTATTCGGCGCGCCGGATCCCAAGACCGGCGCTTGCGGCAGCGTGGTCGATCTATTCGCGGAAGCCCGGCTCAATCACCATACCCAGGTTCGCGGCGGCGTGCTGGGAGAGGCGTGTGCGGCTTTGCTGCGGGAGTTCTTCGCTGCGCGTCGAGCGTAAACCAACCTTCAACGCAGAGGTCGCAGAGCAGAAAAGAAAGAACGCAGAGAAGAACAAGAGATCGGAACAGATCTTGCCGGTTGTCTACCTCTGAGCAATCGAACACCCAGTAGTCGCAAACGTCTTGCTCTGCGCTCTCAAGGGCTGTTTCTTTGCGCGCACGGCATTGAGGGTCTTATTTGTATCAATTGAACGAAGGGAACATCGATCATGCGGTTGCAAGGAAAAGTATCCATCATTACCGGTGCGGGACGCGGCATCGGCCACGCCACGGCGCTCAAG
>JBGQKF010000020.1:0-21543 GCA_041499435.1 Gammaproteobacteria bacterium | reverse complement strand
GCGGCCGGTACTCGCGCGCTCCTCCGAGCTGACCGATGAGGCGATACGCCTGCTGGACTCGCTTGCGCGCAAGTGTCCGATGTCGGAGCTGCCTGCTCGCTTTCCGCGCGTGCTCAATCGCCTCGCTGCGGTATGGAGCCAGCCTGCGCTCGCCGAGCGTTACTTCGTGGAGTTGCTGCTCGACTCACGCGGCTCGCGCCTGGGCTTTCCGCCCGAGGTGTTGAGCGAGTTGCTGGCGCTGCGCACTTGCAACGCATTTCGCATCTTCCCGAAGAAGACCGATCCCTGGCAGGACATGCACCTGCGCTGATCCGCGCTCGCCTCCTGTAGCCGGTGAAATGCATCGGCTAGTTAGCCTTTGATGCACACGACCTGCTTGAGCTGGTGTACCACTTCCACCAGGTCGGACTGATTGCTCATCACTTCGTCGATATCCTTGTAGGCGCCGGGAATCTCGTCGAGCACGCCGCCGTCCTTGCGGCATTCCACACCGGCCGTCTGCTCTTCGAGGTCGCGACGGTTGAAACGTCGCTTCGCTTCCGTGCGGCTCATGCGTCGGCCGGCGCCGTGCGAGCATGAATGAAATGACTCGGCATTGCCGAGGCCGCGCACGATGTACGATTTGGCGCCCATGCTGCCCGGGATGATGCCGAGCTCGCCCGCGCGTGCACTGATCGCACCCTTTCGGGTCACCAGCAGACTCTCGCCGAAGTGCTGCTCCTGCGCCACGTAGTTGTGATGACAATTGATGGCTTCGCCATCGACTGTAAAAGGTGGCAGGTGACGGCGCAGCGCCTCGAGTATCAGGCGCATCATCTCGCGGCGATTGAGCCAGGCGTAGTCCTGACCCCATTGCACGGCCTCCACATAGTCGTCGAACAGCTCCGAGCCCTCGCTCAGGTAGGCGAGGTCCCGGTCGGGAAGGTGCAACTGGTGCCGCTCCATCTCTTTGCGTGCTGCGGCGATGAAATAGCGGCCCAGGACATTGCCCACGCCGCGGGAGCCAGAGTGCAGCATCACCCACAGACGCTGCTCTTCATCCAGGCACAGCTCGATGAAGTGATTGCCTCCGCCTAGAGATCCGAGCTGGCAGATCCATGTGCGTGCGAACTGACGCTGCATCTTCATGACGCCCGGATGCTTGCCGACGATGATGTCGAGACGGTCGGAAAGCCCTCGCGCGGTGCGCTCATGCGCGCTGCCGCGTACCTTGGTCGCTTCGTGCTGCTCGAACCCGACCGGCACGGCATCCTCGATTGCGCTGCGCATCGACCTCAGGTTATCCGGCAGATCGCTCGCGCTGGAGGTGAGCCGAACCGCGTTCATTCCGCAACCGATATCCACCCCGACTGCAGCCGGGATCACCGCCTGCCGTGTGGCGATGACGCTGCCCACGCTGGCGCCGATGCCCGTATGCACATCCGGCATCGCAGCGACGTGCGCATGCACGATCGGCAGCTGCGCCACATTGAGCAGCTGCTGGATCGCCTGGGGCTCGATCGCGTCGGTCCATACCTTCACCGGCACCCGCCCCTTGTTGAATTGCAACTTCACCGGCATAGCACCCTCCCCACCTGGCGTTGGTACGCTGCGCCCGGCAGGTGTTCCCTGGAAAAGGGGCGGGATTCTAAAGCCTGGTAGCGGCTTGTCAAGCGCAATTGGCTTCCCGGCTTCGAGTACCCGCCGCAAGCGCGGTTTTGTGACCGATTTCGCGCAATCGGTAATCGATCGGTAAGGGGTGACTCGGTATATTGGTCATCCAACGGATGTCCGGGGGCGGAGGGCTTCATGCACGTGCTATGGTGCTGGCGCTGTCGCGCGGAGGTGCCTATGCTCGATGACGATGAGTGGGCGGTCATCATGCATGCGCATGAGCATTGGGATGACCCGGAACGCTCGCTCGCCATCATCAATACGGAACGCGCCAGCCGCGGCTTGCGTCCACTGAAGCCCGAGGCGGTGGAAGTGCATCCAACCCGTCACCGCTATCAATACCTCCTGGCCGGCTATCAGCTGTTCACTGGCGTCGAGGAATCCAATCCCAACGTCGTCTGGCATCACGTCAGATCGCTCTATGGGCCGTTGTGCGGGGAGTGCGGGAAACCGTTGCGCACGCCCAAAGCACACCTGTGCGCCGAATGCGGCGGCGCCGTTGCACACTAGCCCTTCTTGATCACTTTTCGGTAGACCATCTCCACGTTGAGCCCGATACGGTCGCGGTATTGGCCGAGCGGATACTTGGACATGCCTTGCTCGTACTTCGGCGCGAGCTGCTGAGCGATGGCGATTTTCATCTCTTCTAGGGCAGCACCATCGGCGGCGGCCTGCTTGACCGCGCTCACCAGATCGCTCAGATAGCCGCGAAAGAAAGGCAGATGATCTCTCGATACGACCTCGCCGTGACCGGGAATGACGCGAGTGAAATCGAGTTGGTCGAGTGCATCGAGCGTCTGTATCCAGTCTTCGGGATAGCCGTCGTTCAGAAACGGCATCCAGTCGATCAGCGCATCGCCGCTCGCGACCACTTTCTCCTTGGGCAGATAGATGAATACGTCGCCGTCGGTGTGTCCGCGTCCGAGCAGCAGAATCTGGATCTCCCGCCCGCGCTCGTTCAACGTGACTGAGCGGTCAACCGTGCGCGTGGGCAGTGCCGGCTTCATCTGTTTCAGCTCCTCCAGGTAGGCCTGCACTTGTGCGAGGTTGGCTTCGAGGCGCGCCTTCTGCGCGGCATCGGCTGCCTGCATGACCTTAGTCTTGAGCTCATCGATCTCTTTGGGCACCAACGCGAGTTGCTTTTCGATATAGGGAATGCCGCCCGCGCCCGCATTGGGATCGGTCATATTCTCGCGCGTGCGCTGCGAGGCGATGATCTCCACGTCCCTGAAATGCTCCGCGTAGACCTGATTGCCCTGCCAGTGATCCCAGTGGAAGTGCGTGTTGATGATCTTGCGAATCGGCTGCTTGGTAATCGCCTGGATTTCCCGATACAGGGCGAACGCGGCCGAAGGCTTGGAATGCGAATCAACCACGATGACGCCGTCGTCGGTCAGGATCACCGCGGCATTGGAGTTGACCTTGTAGCGCGGTGCGGCTATGGCCGCGTAAACGCCGTCGGCCACCGGCTTCAATTCGAACAGATCCTTCTCCGCGGTCGTCGCATCGGCCGCGTACACACAGCATGGATCGAGGTTGTCGAACGTCTGTATTGCCGCGACCGCCAATCCGGTGCGGGTCAAGAATTCCCGGCGGGTCCATGAGCTCACGAGCAGTCTCCTCCTTGATTGATTTTGTCGGTGCGTGCTGGGCCACAGGCTAGCACTTTTGCAGTATCGCGGCGCAAGCCCGGCGCATCCGACTGAGCGCGTGTCGCGTATACATCCACGAGGAGGTGACCATGTTGCGACGATCGGCGTGGCCGCTCGCAGCGATTGCCGTGCTGATCGCAGCAAGCGATGCGCATGCTCACAAACCGAGCGACAGCTATCTCACCCTCACCGTGGCGGGGACGCAGGTGGCGGGGCAGTGGGACATCGCGCTGCGCGATCTGGATCGCGTCCTGGGGCTCGACGCGAATGCGGACGGTGCGATCACGTGGGGCGAAGTGCGCGAACGACATCGCGACATCGCAGCCTATGCCCTGTCGCGCCTGTCGCTCGCGGCAGACGGCGAAACGTGTCCGATGGCAGCGGCTGAGCAGCTGGTCGATCGGCATAGCGACGGTGTGTACAGCGTATTGCGATTCACAGCGCGCTGCGCACACGAGCCCGCGCCGTTACAAGTTACCTATCACCTGTTGTTCGATGTAGATCCGCAGCACCGCGGGCTGCTTCGCCTGCAGCATGCAGGGCAGGCGCGCACCGCGATCTTCTCGCCCGACGCGCCGATGCAGCGATTCACCATCGGCGAACCGCAGCGCCTGGCGCAGTTCGCCGAGTACCTGAAGCACGGCGTATGGCACATCTGGATCGGCTTCGATCACATCTTGTTTTTGCTGTCGCTGCTGCTGCCGGCCGTGCTGGTGCGCTCGGGCGCACGCTGGCAACCGGCAAGCGCCTTCCGCGACGCTTTGCTCGACGTGGTGAGCGTGGTGACGGCGTTCACCGTCGCGCACTCGATCACGCTGACTCTGGCTGCGCTGGGTGTAGTCGCGCCGCCGTCGCGTCTGGTGGAATCGGCCATCGCCGTGTCGGTCGTGCTGGCCGCGTTGAACAACATCCTGCCCGTGGTGAGTGAGCGGCGCTGGGTGTTGGCATTCGTGTTCGGCCTGGTGCACGGCTTCGGGTTCGCCAGCGTGCTGATCGATCTGGGCTTGCCGCGCGGCACGCTGCTCACTGCGCTGCTGGGATTCAATCTGGGTGTCGAAGCCGGCCAGCTTGCGATTGTGTGCGTATTCCTTCCGCTCGCGTGGCGGCTGCGCGCGACCTGGGCGTATCGCCAGCTTGCGGTCATCGCCGGTTCCGGTGCGGTGATGCTTCTGGCATTGGTCTGGCTGGCCGAGCGTGCGTTCGACTTGAGGTTGTGGTCATGAAGCCGCGTGGGTGGTGTCCTGTTGTATTCGCCGCAATCATCGCGGGCGGCGCATGCGCCGCCCCGTTCCAACCTGCCCGCGATGATGTAGTGCTGGAGACGCTGCCTTTTCGCCCTACCGACCCGGGCGTACGCCGCCTGCAGGTGCTCCACGCGCAGCTTGCCATGCAGCCCGGCAATCTGGCGATCGCAGTTGAGCTTGCGCGCCGTTATGTGGAGCTCGGTCGGGTCACTGGCGATCCGCGCTATGCCGGATACGCCCAGGCGGCACTGGCGCCGTGGTGGAGCGCACCCGATCCGCCGCGCGATGTGCTGATGCTGCGCGCTACTTTGCATCAGCGCGTGCACCGCTTCGACGATGCGCTGGCCGATCTCAGGCTCGCCCTCGAACGCAATCCGCGCGATGCGCAGGCCCGCCTTACCCGTGCGACGGTGCTGCAGGTACGCGGAGAGTTCGAGGCTGCACGACGCGATTGCGTAGCGTTGCAGACGACGGTGCAGGAGCTCATTGCAGTCGCCTGTCTGGCGAACGTAGATGGCAACACCGGCGGCTTGCACAGCGCTTATCGCGGGCTGCGCTCTGCTCTGACGCACACCCCCATTGCCGATCCCGGCGTCCGCGTCTGGGTGCTGACCGGCCTTGCAGAAATGGCGAGCCGCGCCGGGTTGTTCGAGGATGCGGATGCTCATTTCAAGGCCGCGTTAGCAGCCGACGCATCGGACCAATACCTCCTCGCGGCCTATGCCGACTATCTGCTGGATCGTGGGCGCGCCAGCGAGGCGGCCACACTGGTGAAGGATCACACCCAGGCCGACGGACTGCTGCTGCGCTATGCGCTCGCACTGCAACGGCAGCGACTGCCCGACGCTTCGCAGCGCATCGCCGAGCTGCGCGCGCGCTTCGATGCCAGCCGCCTGCGCGGCGATCGCGTGCACCTGCGTGAGGAAGCGCGCTTTGCGCTCGACCTCGCCCGGGATCCGAAGACTGCGCTGGCCCTGGCGAAGGAGAACTGGACTGTGCAGAAAGAGCCGGCCGATGCACGCGTGCTGCTCGATGCGGCGCGTGCAGCCGGCGACCGCGTGTCGATCGACGCGATCGCCCGCTGGATCGAGAAAACGCATCTGGAGGATGTGCATCTTGTAGCTGCGCATCCATCCGGTTGAAGCAACCGTATATGCAATCACGCGACCCCAGCGAATGGGTTGCAGCCCCGGGTATCGTCGAGCATGCACACCCGGACATCCAAGAAGACGGCGCAGACTTAGACCAGCCAATCCGTTTCTTTCATTAGGAGGAAGACATGAACCGTATTTTTCAGATCTTTTTCCCGGTGCTCGCCGCCGTCTGCGTGTCATGGAGCAGCGCAGCTCTGGCAGCAAGCCATCGGGAAGCCCCGCAGATCGCCAATGATCCCACCGCGGATATCACCGACGTCTATTTCTTCCGCAGCTGGGAAGACTCGAGCAAAGTGGTGCTGATCATGAACGTCATCCCGGTACAGGAGCCCGGTGGCGGTCCCAACTACTATAACTTTGGCGACGACGTGCTCTACGCGTTGCATCTGGACAAGAGCGCCGACGGCGATGCCGACGACATCACCTACGAGATCCGCTTCAAGACCGAGATCCGGGGCGCGCTCGCTGGCTTGAAGCTGCCGCTTGCTTACGTTGGCATTCCGCCGCAGACCGTGCCGCCGATCACCACGCTGGATGGTCCGGGCTCGGACGGGTTGATCTTGCGGCAAAGCTATACGGTCACCGAGGTGCGCAACGGCAAGCGCATCAATCTGGGCAAGCATGCGATGTTCGCCGTGCCTTCCAACGTGGGTCCACGCACTATCCCCGACTACGAGGCATTGGCGCAACAGGGCATCTACGAACTGGAGCACGGCTTACGGGTGTTCGCAGGACAGCGCGACGAGACCTTCTATATCGACCTGGGTGCAACCTTCGATACGGTCAACCTGCGGCGTGATCCGCCGATCCTGGGCGACGGCGAGGACAGCAACGACTTCGTAAATCCTTTCGGCGTCGATCATCTCTCCGGTTATAACGTGAGCACCATCGCCTTGGAGATTCCGATCTCGCACATCACGCATAACCCCAAGCGCGTACTGGGGCTTTACGCATCGACCAGCCGGCAGAAGTTCACCGTGCAGACCAGCAGCGGTCAGCCGCAAGCCTCCGGGCCCTGGGTGCAGGTCTCGCGTATGGCCAATCCGCTGGTGAACGAGTTGATCATCGGGCTGGATCACAAGGATTTATGGAACGCCACGGAGCCCGAGCAGGAGGCGGCGTTTCTGGACTTCTACCTGAATTCGCGGCTGGCTACCGCCCTCAACCTGCGTTATGGCATCGACATACCGACTGCCGGTCGCACCGATCTGGTCAACGCGCTGCTCAAGTATCCCGGCCAGCCGCAGACCGGCAATTGCACCCGGAAGAGTCCGTGCTCGGAGTTGCTGCGCCTGAACTTGAGCGTGACGCCGACCTCGCCCGATCAGCAGAAGCGTCTCAGTGTGCTGGCCGGCGATGCGGCCGGGTGGCCCAACGGCAGGCGACCCAACGACGACGTCACGGACATCGCGCTGCGCGTCGTGGCGGGCGTTCTGATTGCGAACCCGCCGAAGACCGCTGCCCTGAAGCTGGGCGATGGCGTCAACTTCAACATCGGAGCGGAGGGCAGCAATCTCACGGCCAACGGGATCTATACCAAGTTTCCGTTTCTGCCGACGCCACACGATGGGCGCAATCGCCGCCATATCGACTGTGGTGAAACGGACGCCAATCCGTGCTGAGTCAACGATGTGAATGCGCGAAGCGGCAAATGAGCGGGGGGCATGAACACCCGGCTTCCTCCGCATTACGCATCGCGATCTATCTCTGCGCCGCGGGCTCGCCGTCGCGCGATGGCGAGCCCGAATTCGGGCCAGCGATGCCAGACTGCTGTTGAAGTCGGGCATGGCCGGCTACGCCCCGCCCCCGGTCTCCGGGTATTTAGCGGGGCGTTTTTTTGTGGTGGAAGCGTCCGGTCGGCATCTTGCGTAAGATAAGAGCTCGACTTTAAGTCTCGAGCCATGGCACTTTCCAGGCATACCGGCATGGGCGCCAATCCGTTCGCGGGTGGCGTGGCGTTTCGCGTGTGGGCCCCGTTTGCCGTGGAAGTGTGCGCAGCCGGGACTTTCAACGGCTGGCATCCGAGCTCGGTTGCGCTGGCGAGCGAGGGCAACGGCTATTGGTCGTGCGACGTCGCCGGTGCCGGCGTCGGTGACGAGTACAAGTTCATCATCGTCAACCGGGGTGACGGCGTGCGCCGCTGGAAGAATGACCCTTACGCGCGCTCGCTCACCAACTCGGTCGGCAACAGCGTAATTGCGCCGATCGATTACAAGTGGCGCAGCCAAGGCTATTCCACCCCGTCGTGGAACGAGCTCGTCATCTACGAGCTGCACGTCGGCAGCTTCGCTTTCGACCCTACCACGCGCAGCGGCCGCGGCGACTTCGACACGGTCATCGGCAAGCTCGATTATCTCGCGGAGCTGGGCATCAACGCGATTCAGCTGATGCCGTCGGACGAGTTTCCGGGCGACATCTCATGGGGCTACAACCCGGCGTACATCTTCGCCATCGAAGAGAGTTATGGCGGGCCCAATGGACTGCGTCGACTGGTCGATGCCGCCCATGCGCATGGCATCGCCGTGATCTACGACGTGGTATACAACCACTTCGGTCCTGACGACCTCGACCTGTGGCAGTTCGACGGCTGGAGCCAGGACGGCGGCGGCGGGATCTATTTCTACAACGACTGGCGGCGCAACACGCCCTGGGGCGATACGCGCCCCGACTATGGGCGCGCCGAAGTGCGCCAATACATTCGCGACAACGCTTTGCGCTGGCTCGAGCAGCGGCAGTGCGATGGCCTGCGCTGGGATGCGACCGGCTGGATTCGCAACGTCGGCGGGCGCAACGATGATCCTGGCGGTGACCTGGCGGACGGGTGGCGGTTGATGCAGTCGATCAACGCGGAGATTCGCAGCCGCCAGCCATGGAAAATCACGATCGCCGAGGATATGCAGGATAACGAATGGTTGACGCGGCTGACCGACGCTGGCGGCGCGGGGTTTTCCTCACAGTGGGGCGCGGGCTTCATGCACGCGCTGCGCAAAGCGCTGATCGAGCCGGATGACGCCCGCCGCGATGTGGAGCGGGTAGCTCAATTGATTGCGCAGCGCTTGAACGCCGATGCTTTTCAGCGCGTGCTCTACACCGAATCACATGACGAAGTGGCGCAGAGCGCAGGCCAGGCGCGTGTGCCCGAGCTGATCTGGCCCGGGCACGCCGACAGTTTCTTTGCGCAGAAGCGCTCTACGCTGGGGGCGGCAGTCCTGTTCACCGCGCCCGGCATTCCGATGATCTTCATGGGGCAGGAGTTTCTGGAGTCGGGCTCGTGGTCGGACGCGCGCGAGCTCGACTGGTCTAAAGCGCAGCGCTACCCCGGCATACGCAACCTGTACCGCGATTTGATTCGGCTGCGGCGGGACTGGTACGGCCACAGCCGGGGATTGAAGGGTCACAACATCAACGTGCACCACGTCAATGCACAAGGCAAGGTCGTTGCGTTTCATCGCTGGGATGGCGGTGGTCCGCGCGACGACGTGGTGGTGGTGCTGAACTTTGCCAACCAGCGCTACGATAGCTACCGGATTGGATTGCCCCGCACTGGCCGATGGCGTGTGCGCTTCAATGGCGACTGGGGCGGGTACAGCCCGGTATTTACCGATTGCCCAAGCACGGATCTCGACGCACTTGCCGTCTGGCAGGACGGTATGCCGTGCTCCGGCGAAGTCGGCCTGGGACCGTACACGGCGCTCATTCTGTCGCAGGACGAATGAGGGCATCGGAAGCGCGAGGCGGTGGGAAGGACGAATGAACCCGCTTGATTCCAGTCGCCAAGGCGCCTAGCATTCCCCGCGGCGATTATCGTCTTGAACAGCCACAACGACCAAACATCCAATGGGAGGCGCATGAAACGCAGATCATTCCTCAAACAGGCGGCCGCGGGCGTTGCCGTCGGCGCAGCAGCGGCACCGGCCATCGCGCAGTCTTCGCCCAGCATTCAGTGGCGCCTCGCAGCCAGCTGGCCCAAGAGTCTGGATACGCTGTACGGCGGTGCAGAGCTGGTGTGCAACCGCGTCGCCGAGCTGACGGATGGCAAGTTCCAGATTCGTCCGTTCGCTGCGGGCGAGCTCGTACCCGCACTGCAGGTGCTTGATGCGGTGCAGGCCGGCACGGTGGAAGTCGGCCACACCGCGCCCTACTACTACTACGGAAAAGATCCGGCGTTCGCATTCGGCAGTTCGCTTTCCTTCGGACCCAACACCCGCCAGAACAACGCCTGGTGGTACTTCGGCGGCGGAGCGGAAGCGATGGCGCCGTTGTTCAAGGACTACGGCTGCGTCGGGTTTGTCGGCGGTAACACCGGCTGCCAGATGGGCGGCTGGTTCCGCAAAGAGGTAAAGACGGTCGAGGATCTGCGTGGGCTCAAGTTTCGCATCGGCGGCATGGCTGGCCTCGTGCTGGCCAAGCTCGGCGTCGTGCCGCAGATGATAGGTGGTCCGGACATCTATCCGGCGCTGGAAAAAGGCACGATCGATGGTGCCGAATGGGTCGGGCCCTACGACGACGAGAAGCTCGGATTCAATAAGGTCGCGCAGTACTACTACTACCCGGGCTGGTGGGAAGGCGGACCGATGCTGATGGTATTCGTGAACGAGAAGAAGTGGCTGGAGTTACCGAAGACCTACCAGGCTGCGTTGAAGACCGCTTGTGCCGAGGCCAACAACTGGATGCCGGCCAAGTACGATGCGCAGAACCCGCCAGCGCTGCGGCGCTTAGTGGCAGGCGGCACCAAGCTGAAGCCGTTTCCCAAAGTCATCATGGAAGCGTGCGAGAAAGCCGCCTACGAGGTATACGACGAGCTCAGTGCGAAAAGCGCGCATTTCAAGCGCATCTATCCGCAGTGGAAGAAATTTCGCGACGAGCAGTTCCTCTGGTTCCGCGTTGCCGAATCGAGCTACGACAACTACGCGTTCTATTCGCAACTCGGCGCGAAGAAGTAGCTGCGCTGCGTACGCATGAAGCTGACCCCGCGTGCGGGGCCAGCTTTTACTTTGATTCCTTGAACAGCTTCTCCAAGTCGCTGCCGGAGTCGGTCGGCGGTGCCGCGGGCTTGTCGGGAGCCTGGCTGCCTGTGCCGTCGTCCTGCTTGGGGGGTGTACCGAAATCAGGCGGCGGACGTTCGCCCGGGGCATGATCGTAATCGGATGACGGAATCTTCATCTCGATCTTGGTCGGATCGACGGTACTCTTCACGAGACTGCCGGTCACCATCTTCGGGAACGCGATCACCATTGAGACCATGATGAGCTGAATCACCACGAAAGGTACTGCACCCCAGTAGATCTGGCCGGTGGTCACTTTCGGGATCAGCTTCCCGGAAAGCTTGTCGAGATAGTCCTGCGCCGGAGCGACGCTGCGCAGGTAGAACAGCGCGAAGCCGAATGGCGGATGCATGAACGAGGTCTGCATATTGACCCCGAGCAGCACACCGAACCAGATGAGATCGATGCCGAGCTTGTCGGCTACCGGCCCCAGCAGCGGCACGATGATGAAAGCGAGCTCGAAGAAATCCAGAAAGAATGCGAGCACGAAGGTCAGCAGATTCACCACGACCAGAAAACCGATCTGCCCTCCGGGCAGGGTGGTGAGCAGGTGTTCGACCCACAAATCCCCGTTCACGCCGCGGAACGTCAAGCTGAATACCGTGGAGCCGACCAGAATGAACACCACGAACGAGGTGAGCTTCGCGGTGGAGTTCATCGCCTGCTTGAGCAGCGACCAGCTGAGACGGCGGTTGATCATGGCGAGCACGAGAGCGCCGGTGGCGCCCATGGCACCGCCTTCAGTGGGGGTCGCGATGCCGAGGAAGATCGTGCCGAGCACGAGGAAGATCAGCGCCAGCGGCGGAATCAGCACGAATACCACCCGACGCATCAGCTTGATCCCGCGCAAAGGCCGTGCTTCGGGCGGAAGCGCGGGCGCGGCCCCGGGCGTGATCACCGCACGGATCGCGACGTAGACCAGGTAGAGCCCGGCCAGCGCGAGACCGGGAATAATGGCGCCGGCATACATATCGCCGACCGAGCGCCCGAGCTGATCCGCTAGCACGATCAGCACCAGTGACGGCGGAATAATCTGCGCGAGCGTGCCCGAGGCAGCGATCACGCCCGCGGCCAGCCGGCGGTCGTAGCCGTAGCGCAGCATGATCGGCAGCGAGATCAATCCCATGGAAATAACAGACGCGGCCACGACGCCGGTGGTCGCGGCCAGCAGTGCGCCGACGAACACCACTGCGTAAGCAAGGCCACCGCGCACGGGGCCGAACAATTGGCCGATGGTGTCGAGCAGATCCTCCGCCATGCCGCTGCGCTCGAGTACCAGTCCCATGAAAGTGAAGAACGGCACCGCGAGGAGCGTGTCGTTGGCCATGATGCCGAATATGCGTTCGGGCAGAGCCTGGAACAGCTCGGTGGGCAGCAATCCGAGCTGAACACCGAGCAAGCCGAACGACAGCCCGATGGCCGCCAGAGCGAAGGCGACGGGATAGCCGAGCAGCAGGAAGAACACCAGCGCCACAAACATCAACGGCGCGATGTAAGAGATGATGAAAGCTGTCATCTGCTCACCTGCTCGTCAGCATGCAGCACCTCGATCGCAGCGATTTGCGGCTTTTCGACCGGATCGGGAATCAAGCCTTTGAGATAGGCAATGCGCTTGATCAGCTCGGACACGCCCTGCAGGCTGAGCAGAAAGAAGCCGGCCGGTACTAGCGCCCGCGCCGGCCAGCGGATCAGGCCGCCCGCATTGCTCGACATCTCGCCGCTCACCCAGGCATTCATGAAGATCGGCCAGGACAGCTTCAGGATCAGAATCGACATGGGTAGCAGAAAGAATACCGTCCCAAATATGTCGATCCAGACTCGCGTTCGACCAGAGAACCGCGACGACACGACGTCGATACGAATGTGCTCGTTGTGCAGCAGGGTATAGCCGGAACAAAGCAGGAAGATGGCCGCGAACATGTACCACTGCAGCTCCAGCCAGGCATTCGAGCTGCGATTGAACAAGTAGCGGGCGGCGGCGTTGATGCTGCTGAGCAATGCCATCGCCAGCACCAGCCAAAGAACGATGCGTCCGACGCGCTCGTTCAGCGCATCGATGCCTCGCGACAGAGCCAGCAGCACGCGCATGGCTTCCTCCCTGCCTTGGTAGTCAAGTGATGTAACACGGGCCGTCGCTCTTGTCGTCGACGCAGCGCGCGGTCCCGGTCCGAGACATTACGCGGTAAAGGGGAATTTGGAAAGAGTGAAGGGTGAAGCGTGAAGAGTGAAGAGTGAAGGGTGAAGGGTGAAGGGTGAAGGGTGAAGAGTGACAGCGGGCGCCGCGCGCCTTTTTAGGCTCCCTCTCCCCCGTCACCGGGGGAGAGGGCAGGGGAGAGGAGGATCACCCTTCACCCTTTCCCAGACACTCACATCCGATAGATCAAATCGCGTATCTCGGTCGGCTTGGGGATACCGCTCGGTGTAAAGCGCAGATAGCGCATGCCAGCGCCTTGCAGGCACTCGGATTTTTCGCGGTCGGCTGGCGTGTTGCGCTCATCGGGGTTGCTGATGTCGATGGCTGCGATCGGGCCCAGGTCTTTGTTGCACACCACGATGTCGATGCGCACGTTGCCCAGCGGATGATTCGCCTGCAGCTCGAGCGCATCCATGAGACGGGTGTTGCAGAACACGTGGTGATCGGGCAGCGCGGTTTTGAGCACCAGATAGCACAGCTTGGTGTGCGGCGTGAGAAAGCTCTTGCGCGCGGTCAATGCCTTGAGCGCCGGGGCCGACGCGGCCGCTACGGCATCCTTGTCGCGGCGATAGGCGGTGATGAAAGCTTCCAGCTCATTGGCGCTGGCGTCGTTGTTTTTGCCTTTGCCACGGCCGTTGCCTTTTTCCTTGCGCAACGGGTCGAGTATGCCCTCGCCGCGGATCTCACGGTGTACACGCAACAGCAGCACTACCGTCCCCACGATGATCAGTGCAGCAGCGACGAGCTTGATGATCAGCATAGAAATCGACTCTAGCCTGGATTATTCATGAGTAGCCCAGCGCAAACACCGAGTACCCGCTCTGAATCACTCATAGGCTCTGATGCACCAGACATCTGCCGCAGGGCGAGGGCCGCCCGCAAATAGGGCGCGCCAGCTTCCAACGGCATGCGCCTAGTCTTATTCGGCACGCCGGCCGGCGGACTTTAGGTGCTTTGGAACCTTGAGGAGCACGCGCGACCGCTGCTTGATCGCCATCAACATGGAGCGCGGCGTGATGAGGTGTCCGGAAGGCTTGCCGCTTATGCTTCTTGAATGGCTCGCGGATGCTCGATACCACCGGAGAAACGGCGTAGAACCGCCGAGCGAACCGAGTCCGGCTATTCGCCGAAGCGCAAGGTATCGAGAATGCGGTTGGCCAGGGACGCTTGCGCATCGGCGTCGCTCGCCTTGATCAGAACAACCACCTTCCTGCTTTCCACGCACACGGCCGGCTCGGCGGGCGTGTCGCTTTCGTCGTCCTGAATGCTGCCGCGCAATCCCTGGATCTTACCCAGCTTGACGGCGCGCAGGTCGTGCAGCAGGTCGCGACAGGGCAGCTTGAGATTGTGCCCGAGACGGTGATCGTAGATCAGCACATCGACATGGTAACCGTCGCCTGTCGGCTGCGGCTCGTTCGCCTCAGCGAGGCGAATTACGATGTGCTGGAAGCCATGCTCGCGGCGCGTTTCAACATGACCTGCCGGGGGATACGAGAGCCGAAATGCGTAGCGTTCGTTGCGATAGGTGAGCCAGTCGGGATCCGTGCCGGGCGGCTGCGCGCGGCGCTGCTTGGCGATGGTCACACCCGGCGCTGCGACGGCGGCGCCGAGCATGAGACAAAGCAACAGACGCCCGAGGAGCCGGACCCTACGGCGAGGAACCATTTGTGAAAAACTTGCGATCGGATTGCGACGCAGAACCAGTAAGCAAGTTTGGCTCCCGTTACCGCTTTTTGCGGGCGAGGAGCGTTGTGCAATGCCAGCGTGACCAGTATGAGGCAGAGGCAAGCCATCCTGGCGCAGCGGTTCGGACACCGACTACATGGGGCAGCCCAAGGCCTGTCGCCAGCGAAGAACAGATTCTGCGCGGTGTGATAAGGAGACTCGGGCGGCGCGCTCCAACCCGCGCATCACTTCGCCGACGCGATCGGTCCCAGGCGATTGCGCACGAAGCCGATGTGCTCGCGCAACACATAGACCTGATCGGCGAATGCCAATGGTATTTTGATGCGATTGACGCCCTGTTCGATTGCATCGAGGCGCTGGGCGAGCGCCTTGACTTCCTTGCGCTCGGGATCGACCAGCATTTCGCGCTCCAGCGCCATGAGTGCGCCGTACCAGCGATAGATGCGCGAGCGCACCCGCCAGCGATACAGCGAGGGCACGATGCGCAACCCTGGAATCAGCAGCGCGACGATGGGCACGAGGAGCACCAGCATGCGATCGGCAAGGCTTGCCAGCCAGAATGGCATGTGTCGATACGCAAAGCGCTTGCCCGACTTGTAATAGCGCTCTGCGTCGTCACTGATCGGGAAATCCGTCTCCAGCGGCTGCGGAAACTCGCGCGCGTGACGAAACAGGCCCGATCCTCCATGCACCTCGTGGGCGGCCTCGATCAACAGATCCGACAGCGCCGGATGGAGCTCGGGCCGTGCGACGAGCTCCGCCATCGGACCGATCAGAGCGACGTCTCGCGCCGGCACGTTCTTGCCCAGATCGATGGCGCCCGCTGGCAGCGTGAGTTTGGTCAGATAAGCGAACTTGCGCGTGTAAGCTTCCGCTTGCACGAAGTCGACCAGGCACAGCCCGGGCGTCTGGATCAACTCGCGGATCAGCGCCATGCGTGCCGAGTCGCCCATGAGGAAAGCCGCGTCGGCGCTACCCTTACGTAACGCGGTGGCCGCGTCTTCGCCGCCCAGCGGTAAAGTCCGCGCAGCGTCGATATCCACCCCGTTGGCTTTGAGCAGCTCAGTGACGAGCACGCGCGTTCCGCTCCCGATCGGTCCAATCGCAACACGCTTGCCCTTGAACTGCGAAAGCTCGCGCACCCGTGTCGCACAGCGCGAGAAGACCCACAGCGGCTCATGGTAGATGCTGCCGAGCGAAACCAGCGATTGCCGGTCCGACTCGGTCGCCAGTCCGCCCTGCACGAAGCCGACGTCGACTTTGAAACTCGGGTCGCGCAGGCGTTCGAGATTTTCCAGCGCGCCGTCCGAGGACAGGATCTGCAGCTTGATCCCGTTTCGGGCAAGGATCTCGCGATAGCGCTCGGCGTTGCGCCGGAACGCGCTCTCGCTGGCGCCGGTGGTGATGACGATGGTGTCGGGCGGCGCCGGGCGTGCATATTTCAGGGCGACCCAGATGCCTGCCGCGACTATGGCCAGAATGGGCAGCAGCGTGACCAGCAGGTCGCGCCAGGACACGCGTACCCAGCGCGTCGGAATGCGCAGCGCGCGCAGCCTTGCCGCTCTGTTGCGAATCACCTGACCTCCTCGAATGTACGTGCGCTGGCGCTGGGCACGCCGGCAATTCTACAGGGTGGCGCGATACCTCATAGCGCGCGTGTCGGTTTGCCGGTTAGGGCAGAATAGCGTCTGCGGATCCGGCGTGGCTCCGCGGCAAACAACAAACGGATGGAGGGGACAAGTGAAGCTGCTGATCAGAGCCATGGTATGGGCATTCGGCTGCGCGCTCGCGCTGCCGGTGCTGGCTGCCGATCCGATTCGCATCGGCCTGGTGGATGAATTGAGCGGCCCTCAGGCCGAAGCCGGTGTGCTGACCCTGAAAGGTACCCGCCTCGCGATCGACGAGATCAATGCGGCCGGCGGCGTCATGGGCCGCCAGATCGAGCTGGTCGTCGAAGACAACGCCAGCACCAATCCCGGTACCGTTCTGGCATATTCCAAGCTGATAGGTCAGGGCAACATCGCCGCCGTGATCGGACCGTTGCGCAGCACGCAGGTGCAGGCGGCGTCGCCGACGATCGCCGCTGCCAAGGTGCCCGCATTTATCGGCGGCAGCGATCCCAGTCTCACGCGCGTGAACAATCCGTGGATCTTCCGCATTCGACCGAACGACCTGTTCTCCTCGAAGGTCATGGCCGAGTACGCGGTGAAGGTGCTCAAAGGCAAGAAGATCGCGATCATCCACTCCACCGATACGTTCGGCGCGGGCGGCAAGAACGCGCTGGTCGAAGCGCTCAAGGCGCTGGGCGTCGAGCCGGTGACGATCCAGGGCTACACCAACAACTCGCAGGACTTCACCGCCATCGTGCTGGCGATCAAGAAGTCGGGCGCCGATGTGCTGACCAGCTACATGACCAACGCGCCGGACGTCGGTATTTTCGCCAAGCAGCTGCGCCAGCTCGGATTGACGCAGCCGTGGATCGGATCGGCATCGCTCGCCACCGATACCGCGCTCAAGCTGGCAGGCGAAGCGCTCTGGGGTACGTACACGGTGTCCGACTTCGTGATCGAGGCCAATGACGAGAGCAAGGCGTACGCGAAGAAGTTTCGCGCCACACACAACGCGGATCCGGATCTGTTCTCGGCCTGGGCGTATGGCGCGGTGTATCTGATCAAGCACGCCATGGAAGGCGCCAAGAGCACCGAGCCCGAAGCGGTGCGCAAGGCGTTGCTCGCCACGCGTGGCTTCAAAGGTGTTGAAGGCACGTATGACTTCGAACCCAACGGCGACGCCGTGCACGGCTACAATGTGGTGAAAAACGAGAAAGGCAAGATCGTCTTCATTCAGCGCATCGATTTTCCGGTGCAGTGACAGGCAATGAGGGCAAATCTGTTCCTCCCCCTTCAAGGGGGAGGCTAGGAGGGGGATGGGGCTGAAGATCCTGTCCTTCAACTATCATCCCCCCATCCCCACCCCGACCCTCCCCTTGAAGGGGAGGAGACTTTACCGTCCGCGCTTCACTTGCACCACCACCGGTATCTCCGAAGGCGGCAGACACACGGTCTCCGTGCACGCCTGCGCTGCAATCGTCGCACGCAGCGCGGCGACATCGGCGAGCGCTCCCTTGGGAACTTGCGCGACGATCTCGATGCCGCCGGCGTACACCTGAATGCCTTCGGGCGCGAACTTCGACTTGAATAGGGTGCTCGATGGGTAGAGGATCTGCGCGGCCGGCAGACCGGGCAGCCGCAAGGTCGTTGCGGTGAGATAGTCGAAGCTCGCGGGGTTGGCGTTGATGTGATACCCCTCGTCAATGTGCAACGTCACCGCGATCTCATCCCGATCGGACGACGAGCGCACCGTTGCGCTCACGCGCACGTGTCCAGCAGTCTCGTTAGCGGAGGCGGTCGTTGGCGCGAGACCTTCGGGCCTCGACCCGCCGGCCGACCCCGGTGCGCGGTTGAGTGCAGCCACCATCACCGGCCAGTGCTCCGGTTGTGCAGCTGCTGATCGTGCGATGCGAGCTGCCGCGAGCTGGTAGCGCTTGCTGTGCGTGGCCTCAGACAGGCGGATCAGCGCATCTACTGCTGCGGAAATGCCAGCGGGATAGGCGCCGTCGCCTTGCTCGAGCGGCATCAAAATCAGACCGTCTGCGCTCGTGGTCGTGCGCAGTGCGCCGCTGCCTTCAGCCGCAAAGATGCGCAGCATCGCATCAGCTACCGCGCGCCCCCGCTGCAGCCAGATGGCTTGTCGCGTTTGGGTGTGCAGAGCGAGCAGGCCGCGCAGCAGCAAAGCGTAGTCGTCGAGAAAGCCGTCCGCCTGCGCGCGTCCCCGATACAAGCCGTGCTCGAGCTGTGAGAGCGAGCGATTCCATGCGTATTCCCAGAGGCATTGCGCAGCGCGCCGCGCCGCATCGACGTCTTCGGGGGTCTTGAAGATGCGCGCCGAGGTGATGAGCGCCTCGATGGCAAGCCCGTTCAACCCCGCCAGGATCTTTTCGTCGATCGGCGGCTGGCGGCGCTGCTTGCGCGCAGCCAGCAGAGTTCGCCGCGCCGGCTCCAGGGCCGCAAGCCGTGCTTCGCGCTCATCCGGCGTGCCGCGCATCTGCACCCGCAGCACGCCGGATGCATCGTCGGGATCGAGAGCCGCGTTTTCGGCCGCGAGCGCTGTCAGCGCATAGGTCTCGAAGAAGGCCTTGGCTTCGGTTCCGAGCAATTCTTCGATTTGCTTGCGCGTCCACGTATAGCTTGCGCCTTCATGTCCGTCGACCGCCGCATCCTGGGCGGTGTAAAAGCCGCCGTCCTCGGACATCATCTCGCTCTTCAGATAATCGCGTACGGCCAGCGCCACACGCTTGTATTGCGCACGGCCCGTGAGCTCCCAGGCCTGCGCGTAGATTGAAAGCAATTGCGCGTTGTCGTACAGCATCTTCTCGAAGTGGGGCAGCGACCAGGTACGCTCAGTGCTGTAGCGATGGAAGCCGCCGGCGAGCTGATCGTAGATGCCGCCGTAGGCCATCGCGTCGAGGGTTACGGTAAGGAAGCGCAGCGTATCCGGGTTGCGGCTGGATCGATAGTCGGACAACATGAACTCGAGCAGCGGCGCTTCGGGAAACTTCGTAGCCTGACGCGGGCCGCTCAAGCCGCCGTGCTCCTGGTCGAAACGCCTGAGGATGGAAGCGCGCGTTGCCTCCCGCCATGCGGCCGGATCTGGCTCTGCGGAGGTACCGGCAATGGCCTTGTCCTGTTGCTGCCGCAGTACTGCCACGACGCCTTGGGCGCGGCTGCGCAAAACCTCTGGCTGCTGCTCCCACTGCTCGTGGATGCTGCTGAGGATGGTCGGGAAACCGGGCCGGCCGAAGTCGTCGTCCTCGGGAGGGAAATACCCGCCTGCATAGAACGGCGCCAGCTCCGGTGTGAGAAAGAGATTGTTGGGCCAGCCGCCCGAGCCCGCAGTGATGAGCTGAGTAGCGAGCAGGTAGATCGCATCGAGATCGGGGCGCTCCTCGCGATCGACTTTCACATTGATGAACCACTGGTTCATCAGCTTTGCGATCTGCGGATCGGAAAACACCATGCGCTCGGCGACATGGCACCAGTAGCAGGTGCTGTACCCGATCGACAGGAAGATCGGCTTGTTCTCGCGGCGCGCTTTGTCGAACGCCTCGGCTCCCCATGGATACCAGTCGACCGGATTGTGGGCGTGCA
Organism: Gammaproteobacteria bacterium; assembly: GCA_041499435.1. Classification (GTDB taxonomy): domain Bacteria; phylum Pseudomonadota; class Gammaproteobacteria; order Burkholderiales; family SHXO01; genus SHXO01. The sequence goes on along the minus strand of JBGQKF010000020.1, from coordinate 1,708 downwards.
GCAGCAGATACGGATTGTTGGAATCGATCAACCGGTTGGTGTAGGTCTCCACGCAGTGCGCGGGCGGCGCGCACACCAGCGCAAGGACGTGAGCCCCGGTTACGACGGCGGCTTTGCACCAGCGCGAAATTGCGAGCGTGTACAGCATGGGTCCATGTTACAGGTACAGGCTTGCGCACGCCGCGGCTTGCGCAGAAGCGCCGGCGGCGGTGTAAGCTTGGCGGACATGTTCAAGATCCGCGACATCGACCACGTCGTGCTGCGCGTCATCGACCTCGAGCGCATGATCGCGTTCTACTGCGATGCGCTGGGCTGCACCGTGCACTGGCGCCGGCCCGATCTGGGACTGGTGCACCTGCGCGCCGGCAATGCGATGATCGATCTCGTACCGGTGGATGGGCCACTCGGCAAGAAAGGCGGTGCGGCCCCAGGGCAGGAAGCGCGCAACATGGACCACTTCTGTGTACGCGTGGAGCCGTTCGACGTCGATGCGATCGTCCGGCATCTCCAGGCGCACAGCGCGCAGCTAGGCGAGATCCGGCCTCGCTTCGGCGCGCAAGGTGAGGGCGTATCGATCTACGTCTTCGATCCAGAAAATAATCTGGTCGAGCTGAAAGGCGAGATCAGCTAACGGCTGTCAACGCGAGCGAACCATGCAGCAGATCCTCGTATACGCCGATTCCCTGTCATGGGGCATCATCCCGAACACGCGCAAGCGCCTGGAGTTCAATGCGCGCTGGCCAGGCGTGCTGGAGAGCGCGCTCATCGCGCACGGGCAATCGGTGCGCATCATCGAAGACTGTTTGAACGGACGCCGCACGGTCTGGGACGATCCGTTCAAGCCGGGACGCAACGGTCTGGCTGGACTCGCGCAGCGCATCGAGATCAACTCTCCGCTGGCGCTGGTGATCATCATGCTTGGGACCAACGATTTCCAGGCGATGCACACCAACAACGCATGGCTCTGCGCACAGGGCATTGCCACGCTGGTGAGCGCCATTCGTCAGGCGCCCATTGAGCCTGGCATGCCGGTGCCGCCGGTGCTGATCATCACCCCGCCCCCGATGGAAGAGCCGCGCGGTCCCATCGCGCCGAAATTTCTCGGCGGTCCGGCCAGATCGGTCGGGCTGGCGTCGGCGCAGCGCGAAGTCGCCGCCGTGCTCGACTGTCATTTTTTCGATGCAGGCAGCGTGACCAGTGCCAGTCGCGTGGACGGCGTGCATCTCGACGCCGATCAGCATCTCACGCTGGGCAAAGCGGTTGCGCACGTGGTGCAGCGAATTCTGCCGGTGAACACCTGAGCCTCCCGGCTGCCGCGGCTCACCGAAGCCTGGAGCCAGGCGGCTGCGTCAAGACTTGCGTGTGTTCATGTCCCGCATGATGCTCCACGTAGTGCTTGAGGCACATCTTGAGCGCGAGCACCCGCTTGTGGTCGCCTGCGCAGCGTGCCGCCTCGATGTCATCGACGATCATGGCCTTGATGCGCTTCTCGCCTGATGGAGAGTGGATCAAGTAATTGCCCAGTTCGAGCGCCAGCATTTCGGGAATATGCTCATGCTCCGCGATAGCCAGGATCTCCTCCTCGGTAAGCTCGGAGAGCTCGATGCAATCCTGAAGGGTAAGCATGTATCCTCCTTGTGCAATCCGGCACAATTGGAAGGAGACGCCTTTTTCGGCAAGCCTGCTTTGATCTAGCGCAAACTCGGGT
>JBGQKF010000019.1:0-21761 GCA_041499435.1 Gammaproteobacteria bacterium | reverse complement strand
GAAATGTTTGTCGGGATGCCAACGTGCTGTGTTCCCTTTGGGGATCCCAACTTTCAGATCTTCATGACGCATACGCCCACCCAAGACACCGCCAAGGAACTGCTGTCTTACTCCGGTGATGGCGTTTCCATGTATACCCACACCGGCACGCACATTGATACCCTCAATCACTTCGGGCTGCACGGGAAGATCTGGAATCAAGTCAGCTCGCAGGACGCTCTTGGTGTTCGTGGGTGGACGAAGTCGGGCGCGGACAAATATCCTCCTATCATTGCCAGAGGGGTGCTGATCGATGTGGCGAAGTCCAAAAACGTAACGGCCTTGCCCAGCTCTTACGCCATCACAGTGGCGGATCTGCAGGATGCGCTGAAAAAACAGGGTACGACACTCAAAGCGGGCGATGTCGTCTTGACGCGGACCGGGGTAATGACGCTCTGGCCCGATCCAGCCAAGTACCGTTTGGCGGATCAAGCCGGTCTGAGCCTGGAGGCCGCCCAGTGGCTGGTCGAGGGGCAAAAAGCGATGCTGCTCGGGGCGGATAACTTCGGCATCGAGAGCTTTCCCTCCAAGGACCCTGAGAACTTTGTTCCCGTACATAGCTATCTGCTGGCCGAACGCGGTGTCTCTCTCGTCGAAGCCTTATGGTTGGAAGACTTAGCGAAGGATCAGGTCTACGAGTTCTTGTTCATCGCCTCGCCGCTGAAGATGCGTGGTGCGACTGCGTCTCCGATCCGACCGCTGGCGATTGCCATACAGCGTAGATAGTGTGCGGATCGCGCTTGAAGATCCCGGTTCTCCGACTTGCGGTGACGTTTCGTCGCAGGCCAGGGAACCGGCCCCATCGCTGGCATCTACGGCCGGCTCGGTTGGCGACCGCGTGCATCGATGAGCCGTGCGGAGTCAGAACCATGCCTACCATCACTCGACGTGCGCACTTGACGAGACTGCTCGGCCTGGCGACGCTGTCGTGCCTGCCGCCCGGGTCCCGCGCCGCTTCAGATCCGCCCGTTCCGCCGCAAGGCATCGGGCGCCGCATCCGACATCTGTCATACAGCGACCAGGGCGGTCGCCCTGACGGGGTACAGGTCATGGTCAACCGCCGTCACGTTTATGTCGGTCACATGTTCAGCGATGGTGTGACGATTCTCGACGCCGCGGATCCCCGCCGATTGAAACCGGTCGGCTTCTTCACGGCGGGAGTCAACACCCGTACCCATCACCTGCAGGTCGCGGACGATATGCTGCTGCTTGCCAACGGTGCGAACATCGTCGCAATGCAGTCTTACGACAACATGCGCGGCTATTTCGAGAACGCGCTCGCCGACAGCATCACCAACCGTAAAACGTTCCGCTCAGGCTTGAGCATCCACGACATCTCGCGCACCGGCGAGATGCGGGAGATCGCATTCCTCGAGATGCCCGGCTTCGGTATCAACCGGCTGTGGTGGACGGGTGAGCGCTACGCTTACGTTTCCGCGCATTTCGACGGCTTCACCGATCACATTCTGTGTGTTGTAGACCTGAAGGAGATGGCGAGACCGGAGATCGTATCGCGCTGGTGGCTTCCCGGCATGCATCGAGCGGGTGGTGAGACATCGACGGTGCCCAAGGGGCGCCGCACCGCCCTGCATCACATGATCACGGCGGGCGATCGCGGCTACGCTGCCTGGCGCGATGGAGGATTCACGATCCACGATATCAGCGACGCGGCTCGACCGAAGCTGCTCTCGCACATCAACTGGTCTCCGCCGTTTCCTGGCGGTACGCACACACCTCTGCCGCTGCCCGGCCGCGGCCTCGCAGTGGTGGCCGACGAAGCGAATGCGGAAAAATGCGCCAAGGGCACCTTCCGCACCTTCATCGTGGACGTGCGCGTACCGGAGAACCCGGTGCCGATCTCGACGTTGCCGACGCCAACGGACCGCGACTATTGCTCGATGGGGACGTTCGGACCGCATAACCTGCACGAGAACCGACCGGGGTCCTTCTCGAGCGAAGAGATCATCTTTGCGACCTACAACAATGCGGGGGTGCGTGTGTTCGACATCAAGGACGCATTCGCGCCGAAGGAGATCGCCTCCTGGGTACCGCCGGCTCCGCAGCGACTGATCGATCCGCGGCCCAACGTTTCGCTTGCGGCAAAGACTTGCGATGCGTACGTCACGCCTGAGGGACTGATGTATGTCAGCGACTGGAATGCGGGCATGCACGTGCTGCAGTACGAGGGGTAGAGCGGCTCCGATTGAGGCTACGCCTCTAATGTGTCGCGGGCCTATGCGCGCGCTTCAGCGGGCGAGTCCGACAATCGTCTCCAGCAAGAGCTCTGCATCGAGAGGCTTGGACAAGTATGCTTGTGCTCCGGCGGCAAGGCATTGAGCCCGCAACTGCGGGTCATCGTAAGCTGTGATAACAATAACCGGTACGCGTACGTTCAGATGCATCAGATGATGCAACACATCGAGCCCAGTCAGGCCTGGCATGTGCAAGTCGACAACCAGGCAGTCCGGCGATTGCGCGGAGAGTACATTCAGACAGCTGGCTGCGTCGGCAAAGGTCTGCACCTGCATGCCAGAGGCGCACAACAGGCGATGCAGTGCCGTACGCACCGGCTCGTTATCGTCGACCACGAACACCCTGGGCTTGCTTGCGGGCTTCACTTCCCGGACGATGCGTTGCGCATCGCTCTGTAAGAGTACCCATTCAGGGTGATCGTGAAGCATGGGTCGACCGGTCAAGCGGGTAAGCTCGCCCGCCAGTGTGCGCGCACAGGCGCGCGTGGGCGATACCAGGAAGGCAGCGGCTGAGTCGTCCGGTCCGAGCATCGAAACCTCGACCGTATGGTCATGGCATTCGACTCCCTTCGCATTGAGCAAGCTCATCAGCGCCGAGTTGAGGGCCGCTGAGTCGACTATCATTGCGAAATGGAGCGTGTCCAGGGTTGCTGGTTTTTCCTGGGGGCACCTTCTGAAAAATTTCTGCAGCAGCATGAAAATGAGCCTTTACGCCAATCCAGAATCCAAACAGCCGTGCCCGTATTCCTTCCGGAATGCGGGTATCGGCTTGAGCAGTCATCATAGGAGCGCGCTCGCCGGCTATGCCCTGGCGCGACACCGGGCAAAACCAAGGCGGGCTACAGGACCAAGCATAGTGGAGTACTGTGTTGCCGCACAGGCCGTATTGCGCCAATCGATTGTCCGGTTGCGCCAATCCATTCTGAAGGTGCAGTGACATGGGGCCATCTTCACTATCGTCATGGGCCTTGCTGATCCACCGCGCTTTGGTCGCGCGCGGTCTCGATGGCGACGATATGTTTCAGCGTGCCGGAATGGATCCCGCGAACATGGCGGATCCGAATTCACGCTATCCCTTGAGCGCTATGCAGCGGCTATGGGCGCTTGCCGTGGCCACCACGGGGGAGCCATGCTTCGGGCTGGAGGTGGCTCGCTTATGGCATCCCACGACATTCCATGCGCTCGGTTATTCGGCGCTGGCGAGCGAGAGCCTGCGCGAGGCACTGCTGTGCGCGGTCCGCTATAGCCATGTGGTCAGCACGGGCGCCAGGCTCGAATTGCGGCAGGACGATAGCGAAGTTACAGTGACCATAGAGGGACCACGCATTCGCCACGAAGTGGTGCGGGCATCGGTGGAGGCGGCGCTCGCGTCCCTCTTGATTTTGTGCCGACAAGCCAGCGGCAAGGAGATCAATCCACTGCGGGTGACGCTGACGCAGCTGCAGTCTGATTGCAAGGAAGGATTGGAAGCCTTCTTTCATTGTCCAGTCGAGCTCGGTGCGACGGACAACTGCCTCGTGTTCCGGGCGAGTGAGCTGCACGCCCGCCTGCCTACCGCCAACCGTGTGCTCTTGCGTGCCAACGAACAGGTGCTGACGCAATACGCCGCTCGACTCGGGCACGCCGACTTAGTCGTACTGGTACAGTACAGCCTGACGCAGCTGTTGCCTACCGGGCAGCTCGACGAGGCGATCGTAGCGCGCTCGTTGAATATGAGCCTGCGCAGCATGCAGCGCAAGCTGAAAGAGAAAGGAACTACTTTCCGCACGCTGGTCGACCGGACTCGCTGCGAGCTTGCGCAGGAGCATCTGCAGGATGCCATGCTGGCTGTTGCAGAGATCGCCTATCTGCTGGGCTTTGCCGAAGTCAGTAGTTTTTCTCGAGCATATCGGCGCTGGACGGGCCACGCTCCGCGCGAAGCAAAACAGTAGAATGAATCTCACTATTTCGCGCGCGTACGCCTTGCCGCCCATTATCCTGAGAGTTGGATTGATCATCAGACCTGTTATCTCTCGAGCGATGGCGTTATGATGCAGGTGGTTCGACTGGCGATGACGTCTGCCGACGACGCTGCGCTCCGCCGTTGCGTTTGTCTTGTTCGACCCACTCACTGATCGTCGACAGCTGCTGCTGCGTGATCACGTGTCACTCACAGCACGCGCGCACTCAACTGCAGCGGGGACTTAGACCCTCACGTAAAGATTGACCGATGACAGCATTGCAGCATTGGATATTCTCTCTCAAGAGGCGATTGATATCGACCTGGTCGCTTGCGCGCTGCGCTCAATTGATCCAGTCGCTGTGTGTGCTCGTTGTGTGCGCGTGCGCGCCGGCCGATGCACAAGCGCAAAGGCTCCAGCAAGCCCTTCCGCAACCGAGCTCGCAGGCGAAGACGCCAGAAGCGGCAAAGTCGGCGGAACAGTCCAACGACACCGAGCCGGCGAAAAAGCTTGCGGAGGCCCGCGCGGAATTGCAGCGGATAGACAGCCCGATTGCGGGGGCCGAGATTCCAGCGGGTGTTGGTCAGAATGAACTCTTCGCACGCCGCATAATGCTCGAGCGACTAGTCGGCGTTTATGCGCGGCAGGTACAGGACGCCGAGAAGCTCGCCGCCGCGGAGCGCCACCGCGAAGAGCTCGAAAAGGAGGCGCGCGAATGGAACGGCTTTTCCGAACCCGCGCCGTACTCGGTGTTTCTCGTGGACAGCTTGCGCAGCGCACTGCAGACGGCGACCTTGCAAGGGGAGTCGGCCCAGGCGCAGCGAAGCATCGCCATGCAGCAGATGGAGGCTGCGCGTGGCGAGCTGGAGGGTGCAGAGGAGTCGCTGCGGCAGATACAAGAACGCTTGGAGCGGCGAGGCAACGCCGCGCAGAGCGGCGTGCTGGCCTGGTCGAAAGACCAGGCACAGCTGCGGCGCCGCCTGGCTGCGGCTACCGTCGCCGTATCCGATGCGGAAGCGAAGATCGCCGATGTAGAGATCGCCGGCTATCGCGCGCAAGCTCAGTTGCTGCGCAAGCAGCTCGGCATCGCCTCGAGCAAGATGACGTTCACAGAGGCCGATCTCGCGAAAGTATTAGCCGAGCTGAAGAGACAGCAGGCGCCGCTCGAGCAGGAGCTCAAGCAGGCGCAGACCCGCAGCGACGCAGCGCACCGCGCGTCCAACGATGCGCAAAGCAGACTGGATCGCGCACAGGCTGCGCAAAGCCGGGAGGTCCCGAAGCTCGCGGACATCGCGGAGCTACGCCGCATCGAGGCACAAAACAGCGATCTGGCGGTCGATCTCGCGCGGCTCAAGCTCGACGCGCGCACCCAGGGTCGCACTGCCTGGCAGTATCGGCTGTATCTCGCGAACTCGAAGGATCCCGACAAGCTGCGTGAGGCGTACGCGGGGATCGGCGCTGCGCTGGCGCGCCTTTCTTCATGGGCGCGCTACATCGACGGTGAGATCGCGCTGACCACGGTTCAGATCGACGAGCAGGACCGCCGCGTGCGAGCGGCGGCTTCAACCGACGAAATAGCTCGGTTGGGCGAGATACAGCGCGCCTTCGAGCGGCGCTCTGCCCTTTACCGCGATGCCAAGGAGTCGGTCGCCACGCTGATGAATACCCTCACCTTGTGGAAGCAGCAATTCGATGACGAGCGCGCCGCCAGAACTTTTTCCTCCACCGTCTCGGATACTCTGCATAGTCTGCGCAATGCCGCGGGGCTGATTTGGAACTTCGAGTTGTTCAACGCCGACGATACGGTGGAAGTCGACGGCAGGAAGATAACAGCCAAGCGCAGCGTTACGGTGGGCAAGAGCATTGGCGCGGTTCTGGTGCTGTTGCTGGGCTACCTGGCAACCGCATGGCTGATGCGCCGTCTCGAGCTCCAGCTGGTGCATCGGTTCCACGTCGAAGCCAGCCTCGCGGAAATTCTGCGCCGCTGGGGTCAATTCGCGGTGCTGGCGGTGCTGTTCGTCTTCGCGCTCAACCTGGTCAAGATTCCGCTCACGTTATTCGCATTCCTGGGCGGCGCACTGGCCATCGGCGTGGGCTTCGGCGCACAGAACCTGCTCAAGAACTTGATGAGCGGCATTATCCTGCTGATCGAGCGGCCGTTGCGGGTCGGCGATATCGTGGAGATCGGCGCCACGTTGGGATCGGTGACCAACATCAGCATCCGTGCCTCCACCGTGCTCAGCAGCAATGGCATCGAGACCCTGATCCCGAATTCCAACTTTCTCGAGAACGTTGTCACCAACTGGACCTATTCGGACCGGCGAGTGAGGCGTGAAATCAAAATCGGCGTGCCGCGCAGTGCATCCACCCGACAGGTCTCCGAGCTGCTGCTGGCGACGGCGCAACGTCACGGGCAATTGTTGAAGGATCCGGCACCCAGAGTATTGCTGCAGGACTTCGCCGCCGATACTTTGACGTACTCCCTGCAGTACTGGACCGAGTTCCGTGCCGGAATGGATCCGGATGTCGTTGCCAGCGATCTGCGGTTCATGATCGAAACCGCCTTCAAGGAAGTAGGCCTGTCGAAGACGGCGCCGGCGGAAGTCAACGTCAGCAGCGCCGTGCCACAAAAGGTTATGTGAGCGAAAGCGCGCAGCCGAATTTCGGGTCGTACTGCGCGTAGAGCATGTCCCGCCGTCTTTAGTCCTCCAGCGTAAAGCCCACTTTGATGGTCACCTGCTAGGCGGCAAGCCGCTCTCGCCTCAGCCTGGCCGCAACGAGCTTGGCCTGCGCATCACGCAAGGCTGTTCGCAGACCTTCCTCGATCACCGGGTGATAGAACGGCATTTCCAGCATCCGCGCGATGCTGAGCCCGCATTGCAAAGCCCACGCCAGCAGATGCGCGATGTGCTCGGCATCGGGGCCGATCATTTCCGCGCCGAGGAAAGCACCCGACTCGCTGTCGGCGTAGACGTGCAGCAGACCGCGATTGCGCAGCATCACACGGCTGCGTCCCTGGTCCTCGAACGAAACTGCCCCAACCACGATCTTGCTTGCATCCAGATCCGCGTAACGCGCACCGATCACGGCAAGCTGTGGATCGGTAAAGACGATGGCAAGCGGGGCGCGGCGCAGGTTTTCCTGGACGTGCGGAAAGCGGGCAGCATTGTCGCCGGCGATGCGGCCTTCATCTGCGGCCTCGTGCAGCAAAGGCAGGTCGTTGCTGGCATCGCCGGCAATGAAGATGTGGCTCGCACCGCATTGCAGAGTCCGACGGTCGAACAGCGGCACCCCGCGTGCATCCAGCGCAAGCGAGGTTTTCTCCAGGCCCAGGCGGCCGACATTCGGCGTGCGCCCGGTTGCGGCGATGACATAGTCGACCGCGACAGTACGCTCCACTCCTGTGGGTTCCGTGTACCGAATGCGAACGCCATCGGCGGTGCGCTCGACTGCGCCAAGTCGTGCATCCGGATCGATATAAAACTCCCTGCGGAAAGTAGCCGCCGCATAGTCGCGCAGCTCCGGATCGGTGAAGGGGCCCACCGGGCCGCCCCGGCCGAACATGTGCACCGATACGCCGAGCCGATGCAGGGCCTGCCCGAGCTCGAGGCCGATGACGCCTGGGCCGAACACCGCGACGGTACGCGGCAGCTCATCCCAATCGAACACATCGTCGTTGATCACCAGACGATCGCTCGCGCCGCGCAATACGGACGGAACAGCGGGCGACGACCCGGTGGCGATCACAGCCTGCGCAAAGCGCACCTGCATGCCCGAGTCGAGCTGCAACGTGTGGTCATCGATGAAGCGCGCGTGGCCGTGCAGCTTGTCGCTCCGGGGAATGCTCTCCACACTTTTCAGTACGAAATCGACGAAGCGATCGCGCTCGCCTTTGACGCGCGCCATCACGGCGCGGCCATCGACCTCGATCTCGCCTTGCAGTCGCAGACCGAACTGTGGCCACTTCTGCGCAACATGCGCGGCGTCTGCGGCAGCGATCAGAAGCTTGCTCGGCATGCAGCCCACCCGCGCGCAGGTCGTGCCGTACGGACCGCCTTCGATCAGCACGCTGCTCTTGCCGGCTGCTTTGGCGGCGCGGTATGCCGCGAGGCCCGCGGTCCCGGCGCCGATAATGGCGACATCGACTGTGATCATGGTATGAGTACGCGCAAAGTCCGAAGAAAGGCCGGCAGTGCCGGCCTTGCCTGTCAAGCCGCCTTCTTCGCCCAGTCTTCGAGCTGCTCCAGACCGCCGATGTACTTGCCGTTGATGAACACCTGTGGCACGGTCTTGGCGCCTGCCACTGCGCCGACTACTTTGGTGCGCACGTTGTGGGGCAGCGGGACCTCCGCATACTGGTAACCGAGCTCGCTGAGCAATGCCTTGGCGCGAGCACAGTACTGGCAGCCTTCGCGGGTGAAGATCGCCACCTGATCGGGCAGCTTCGCGTTTGCGTTGATATAACGCAGCATGGTGTCGGCGTCCGATACCTCGAAGGGATCGCCCGGCTTCTGCGGCTCGATGAACATCTTCTGGATCACGCCGTCCTCCACCAGCATCGAATAGCGCCAGGACCGCTTGCCGAAGCCGAGCTCGGCTTTGTCGACCAGCATGCCCATGCCTTCGGTGAATTCGCCGTTGCCGTCGGGGACGAGCACGATGTTATCGGCTTCCTGATCCTTGGCCCACTCGTTCATCACGAACGTATCGTTCACTGAAACGCACAGGATCGAGTCCACGCCGTTGGCGAAGAACGCCGGAGCCAGCTCGTTGTAACGCGGCAGGTGCGTCGAGGAGCAGGTCGGCGTGAACGCTCCTGGCAGCGAAAACACCACCACGGTCTTCCCTTCGAACAGCTCGGATGTGGTGAGGCTCTTCCACTCGTTGTTCTCGCGCACACGGAACGTCGCGTTCGGCACTCGGCTGCCTTCTCGGCTCTTGAGTTCGGTCGTCATGGTTTCGTATCACTCCTATTGGTTTGAAAGTTGGGCGACTGCGCAATTGGCAGTGCACGGTGTGCAGAATACGGACTGACAGTCGATCGGTCCAACACATTAATGCGATGATATTGATCGGTTATGTCGATCAAGACAGAGGCGCTTAAACCTCCTGGTCGGGCGATTAAGAGAACTATGAGGGTTAAAGCGGCAAATGAAAGGACGCTCGGACGAAATCGAGCCTCAGCACCAAGCGGCCATACCGCGACAACAGCTGGTACTCGAGGCCGGGATCGCAGCGCAGTCTCCGGGGCGAATCTCCGCGCGAGCGTTCTGCCTTGCGCCAAAAAGGGCCTCTAATCCCTGTTCCGCAAACAGGTAGGCCGGCTTATAATAAGCTAGATTACTAATTTCCCTCGGGACTTGACCGCTCATGTTTCGCGAAGATCTGTCACGCAATTTCGGCTTCGTGCTGCACGATGTCGCCCGATTGTTGCGAACCATTTTCGACCGGCGTGTGAAAACGCTGGGCCTCACCCGCTCTCAGTGGTGGGTGCTGCAGCATGTGTTTCGCAACCACGGCGCCACGCAGTCCGAGCTTGCCGAAGCGCTGGAGGTCGAGAAAGCGACTTTGGGCCGGCTGCTGGATCGGCTGGCAGACAAGGGGTGGATCCGCCGGGAGGTGGATGCGGGTGACCGACGGGCGAAGCGGATCTATCTGACCGAGGAGGTGGAGCCTGCCATGAAGGCGATGCGGGCGGCGGCTGCGGACCTGCGGCGCGAGGCGTTTGCCGGGCTCTCGGCCCAGGAGCGCGAACACCTGATCGACTGTCTGCTCGACGTGAAGGAGAACCTCACGCGGCTGGATGCCGCCGAGGCCAGCAACGCCAGCCGTCACCGGAGGCGGGCGGCATGAGTTCGAGCTGGGCCATGGTGAAGAGCATATCGAGCCGATTGGTCCGCCCGCTGTTGCTGATAGCCGTGCCCGCAGTGGTGGTCCTGATCGGATTCTACGTCTATGCCCGGGGCGGCCGGGAGATGGAGACGGAGAACGCGTACGTGAAAGCGCATGTGATGGCCGTGAGCTCAGAGGTCTCCGGCCGGGTCATCGAAGTCAATGTGCGCGACGACCAGCCGGTCGCTGCAGGCGCACCTTTGTTTCGCCTGGATCCCACGCCGTTCGAGCTCGCGGTGGCCAAGGCGAGCGCGCAGATGGAGGTGGTGCGCACCGACGTGCAGTCGCTGCGCGCCGAGTACCGCGCCACGCTGCAGGAGGCGGTCGAGGCCGAGGACCGCATCGCGTTTCTCACGCGACAGCTCGAGCGGCAGGAGAAGCTGAAAGAGCAGGGCATGAGCCGCGCCGACGTCTACGACGAGGCGCGCCACAATCTGCACGTCGCGCAAAGCCGGCTGAAGAGCATCCACGAGGCCACCAACCGCGTGCTCGCCGGGTTACTCGGCGATCCGCAACTGCCTGCGGAACGCCACCCGCGGTATCTCGAAGCCAAGGCGGCACACGACACGGCCGCTGTCGACCTCGCCAGAACCCAGGTGAAGGCGCCCACCGCCGGGGTGGTGAGCAACATGAAGCTGCAGATCGGCGAGCACGTGGAGAAGGGCGCTTCCATCTTCAGCCTGATCCAGAGCGGTCCGGTATGGGTGGAAGCCAATTTCAAGGAGACGCAGCTCACGTATATGCGTCCCGGTCAGATCGCGCGCGTGGTGGCTGACGCGTATCCGGATATCGAGTGGGAAGCGGAAGTGAGCGCCATCGCGCCCGCAACAGGCGCGGAGTTCGCCATCCTGCCGCCGCAGAATGCGACCGGCAACTGGGTGAAGGTGGTGCAGCGTATTCCGGTGCTGCTGCAGGTGAAGCAGGCACCTGGGCAGCAGCAGTTGCGCGCGGGGATGACTGTGACCGTCACCATCGATACCGGACATGAGCGCGGATTGCCACGTGCCGTGCAGCGGCTGGTGGATCGCGGCTATCTGCCACGCTTCCTGCAACCCGCGCCGGCTATGGCAGGCGCCGACCGATGAGCGGGGCACCGCGGCATCGGGTGCTCGTCACGGCGTCCTTGGTGCTGGCCTCGCTGCTTTACTCGATGGACTGGACCATCGGTGTGGTGGCCCTGCCGCACATGCAGGGCTCCTTCACTGCAACTCAAGACCAGATTTCCTGGGTCATCACCTCGTACATCGTCGCCTCCGCCATCATGATTCCGACCGGCGGCTGGCTCAGCGCGAACTACGGCCGCAAGCGCGTTTTCGTGAGCGCGGTACTGGGATTCATGGTCGCATCGGTGTTCTGCGGCGCCGCCGAGACGCTCACGGTCGAGGTCATTGCACGCATTGTGCAGGGGATGAGCGGCGCGTTCATCATTCCCTTGTCGCACGCGATCATTCTGGACAGCTATCCGGCTGAGCAACACGGCAAAGCGATGGCGCTATGGGGCGCAGGCGCGGTGCTCGGCTCGGTCATCGGCCCCGTGGTGGGTGGCTATCTCACTGAGTACATCTCCTGGCGCTGGATCTACTACATCAACGTGCCGCTGGGATTGCTCGCGCTGATCGGCTCGATCGCCTTCGTGCCGGAGACGCAACGCAGCCCGCGCCGGCTGGATTGGATGGGATTTCTGACGCTTGCACTGGGCGTGGGTGCGCTGCAGATGATGCTCGATCGGGGACAGCGCCTGGACTGGTTCGAGTCGGAGGAAATCGTAGTGCTCGCCGCGCTTGCGGCGATCGGCTTCTATCTGTTCGTGGTGCACACCATCACCAACCGGCAGCGCAACTGGTTTCTCGATCCTCACCTCCTCACGCATCGCAAGTTCTTCTTCAGCCTGCTGCTCATTTCTGTCTACGGCTTTCTGTCGATGCCACCGATGGTGTTGATGCCGACCTTTCTCGAGCATCTGCGCGGCTACACCATCGACGCGGTGGGATTGCTCCAGATGCCGCGTGGTGTGGGTATGCTCGCGGCCCTGATCGTCAGCGGACGCATCACCGGCAAGGTCGATCCGCGCATCCTCATCGCATTCGGATACGGCTGCCTGGCTGTGACCAACTACGAGATGTCTACGTGGACCGCTGAGGTTGGCGAGTGGCCCATCGTGTGGAGCGGACTGCTGCAGGGCGTGGGCGCCGGGATCATGCTCGTGCCGATTCAAATCATCGCGTTCCCGGAGCTCGCGCCGCAGCAGCGCACGGAAGCGACCTCTGTCTTCAACCTGCTGCGCAGCGTATGCAGCAGCATCGGCATTTCCTTCGCGCTCACGTTGTTCGTTATGACGAGCACGGAAAATCGCGCATGGCTGGTGCACTACATTTCTCCTTACAGCGAAGCATTGCGAGCCGCTCACCAATCGGGAGGCATGGATCTCAGCACGCAGCACGGGCTTGCCGTGATCGATCGGGAGATCGAGCTTCAGGCGGCGGTGGCTGGTTACAACGCCGTTTTCCGGTTTCTGGCTTTCGCGGCGCTTGCCTCGCTGCCGATCCTGCTGTTCGTCGGCCGTACGCGGCGTCCATCTGCTGCCGATCGCGAACACTCCGAGCTGTTGATCCCCGAGTAGCGCCTCCCGGCTCGCGCTGCGCGCGAATACCGTCGAGGGACGGTATAGTATGTTTCGACGACACGTGTCTTCGCCGAGGAGCTGCTGTGCACGACCTGTTGGTGCATTTGATTGCTCTGTGCTGCGCATTGTTCATGGTCGCCGCGCACAGCGCCGAGTCCGAGAACGCGCAAAGTGCGGGGCAGATCTCGACCAAACGCGAACAGGCGTGCAAGAATCTGAAGGGCACGGCGCGCGAGCAGTGTCTGAGCGGTTACGTCGGCCCGGACGAGACTCAGCGCTACGGACGCGACAGTGTTTATGCCAAGCCAGGCGCATCGCGACCGAAAGGGCTCAAGAGTCATGGCGACTGGACGCGGCCGGGACGCTATTAGCCCTCGTTTAGCACTCGTTTTTCACATGATGCTATGCAAGAGACCGGGGGATCGATCGTGAAATGGTCCTCTCAACCGGTACAGAAATAAATAATTACGCACGCAGAGCATAGAAATTGCTGGTCGTAGGGCATCCCATCTCGCTGCGGCGGCGCGCAAGCGCAGGAATGGTGAGCGGAGCCGATATGACAATGAGTTTTGATTTCTGGATGGCCTGCACCTCGTGTGTAGTGGCCATCGTCTCGTGCCTTGCGGTGGTTGTGCTCACGCCGCGCCTGCAAAGCGGGCAGACGCTCGCGTGGGCGCTGGTTGCTGCGCCGAGTCTCGGGCTAGCTTTGTGGGCAGTCCATTTCACTGCGCTGCTGGCTTGGGGTCTGCCGTTTGCACTGTAGCCCGATATTCCTCTGACGCTGCTGCCGATCGAAGCGGCCATTGTGGCATCTGCCTTTGTCGTCTGGCTCGGTCGCAAAGGTCATCTGCTTGGTGTGCGTCTGGTGGCGGCGGTGGCCGCGCTCACGGCGGCCGTTGCCGCTATGCGCTACTTCGGCATCGCCTCGATGCGCATGGTGCCGGCTGCGCAACTCGATTACCCAACGTTCCTCGGTTTCATCGCGGCCGCTGCGGCGGTCGCGTACGCGGCTTTACACCACGCCGAGAAATGGCTGATGTGGTCCTCCATCGGACGCAGAGTGTGCGCTGCGGCCGTCATGGGTACGGCGATATGGGCCGTTCATTTGGTCAGCATGACGACCGCGCGAATGGCGCCCAGTCCGTTTCGTCGCGCTGCATTTACCATCGATCCCGTTGCGCTCGGATATGGCGTGGCGTGTGGCGTAGTGCTGCTGCTGACGGTGGTCTGCGCGTTCGCGATGGTGTATGCGCGGCCGGCCCAATCCTCCAGTGATCGGCTTGTCAGCTAGTTGAAAGACCGCTGCGGCAATCGATCCGCGACGCGGATGCATTGACCGGCCGGCCTGGAGATAATAAGCGTATGGAGCGCATGCACCCGCGTGCCGCCGAACGCTCGCCCCAGGAGTCTCACATGACCGCTGCTTCCCGCCCCAGAACACATATCGCGTATCACACCAACGAATCCATCTTCGTACGCGGTGCCGATCTGATCCACGATCTCATCGGCAAGATGAGCTTCACCGAGATGATGTTCCTCCAGATTACCGGGAAGCGCGCCACGCGCGCGCAGACAGCGGTGCTCGATGCTGTGCTGGTGACGCTGATGGAACACGGCCTCACGCCAAGCGCCATCGTGACGCGGCTCATCTACATCTCCGCTCCCGAAGCGTTGCAATCCGCCGTCGCTGCCGGGCTGCTCGGTGTAGGAAGCACTTTCGTGGGCACGATGGAGAATGCGGCGAACCTGATTGGGGAGATCTTGTCCGCGCCTGAAGGGGAGGAGGCGCGCGCGCAGGCGATCGCGGCGCGCTATCGGGAGAGTCGTCGGCCGCTGCCCGGCTTCGGACATCATCTGCACAAGCCCGATGACCCACGGCCCGCACGTCTGTTCGCGGTTGCGCGCGAGCATGATGTGCCGGGCAACCATATTCGCGCGCTGCAGATCCTGTCACGCGCGGTCGACGAAGTCTATGCCCGCCACATCACCATCAATGCGACTGGCGCGATCGCTGCCGTGCTAGGCGAGATCGGCTTCCCGCAGGAGGTGATGCGCGGCGTTGCCGTAGTAAGCCGCGCGGCCGGGCTGGTGGGCCATATTCTCGAGGAGCAGCGCGAGCCGGCAGCACGCCACATGTGGGAGACCATCGAGCGCGAGGTTCCGTATGAGCCCGGCCCCGATCTTTCATGAAGACGCCCTCCATTGCCATCCGTGTCCCGATGAACGAGTGCCTGCGCGAAATCGACCTTGGTACTGCTGATCGATGTTCTGGTCCGCACGCGTGGTAACGACGTTGCTCATATCTTCGGCGAACGCCGCTGCTCCTGGCAGCGACAGAGCGACTGCAATGACCACCGGCCTCGCCATATGACGTCCGATGCGACTGCGTTTGCTTGAACTCATTTGACCCTCTCCTTTCGTGTGATCGCAGCGCCGGCCGAGCGACCGACTCCGTTCCACCCTTGTTTCGCGCACCTTCAGCGCCGGCGTTGGTGCGACTTGCTTGCAGGGAATCTTTCAAGGGAAACGTACGGTGATCATTAAACGCCAATGCGTGCGGACGCAAAATCAGACGATGCCGAAAGATGCGACGAATCTCGTCCGACCGGACGTAGGAGGAGGACTACAGATGTTCTGTCGCCTCGAGGAGTCTATGCTTTATGCATAGCGGGCGTGGGCGCGAAGGCAGAGATGAGCTAGCGCGCGCGTGAGACGGTAGACCGTCGAAGGACCGCTTTCGGCGATTGACTATGCGACGAAGGATTTATGTGAATCGGCTGCCGCAACATCAATGTCGCTGAGATTCAACGAGTGATTGTTGTTTTAGGCAGGGCTTTTTGAAGCCGCGTTAAGCTTTCGCTCGTAACCGAGGTTCCCGGCAGATAAAGCTTCTGCAAACCGGTGAGCCCCTCGAGCGCATCCACGTTCGTCACCCGGGTTCCCGACAGGTTGAGCGTCTGCAAGCCGGTGAGTCCCTTGAGCGCATCCACGCTCGCCACCTGGGTTCCCGACAGGTTGAGCACCTGCAAGCCGGTGAGCCCCTTAAGCGCATCCACGCTCGTCACCCGGGTTCCCGACAGGTCGAGCGTCTTCAAGTTGGTTAGGCCGTTGAGCGCATCCACGCTTGTCAGCAGGGTTCCCGACAGGTCGAGCTGCTGCAAGCCAGTGAGCCCCTTGAGCGCATCCACGCTCGCCACCCGGGTTCCCGCCAGGTAGAGCGTCTGCAAGCCGGTGAGCCCCTTGAGCGCATCCAGGTTCGTCACCTGGGTGTCCGACAGGTTGAGCGCCTGCAAGCCGGTGAGCCCCTTGAGTGCATCTACGCTCGTCACCCGGTCCCCCGCCAAGTGGAGCGTTTGCAAGCCGGTAAGCCCCTTGAGGGCATCCAAACTCGTCACCCCGGTCTTCGATAGGTATAGCGTCTGCAAGCCGGTGAGCTCCTTTAACGCATCCAAGCTCGTCACCTGGGTGTTCGACAGACTGAGCTGGCTTGCAGAAACGGCTGCCAGAGAGGGCGCCGCCTTTGCCAAGCTCTCATCATCTAGCTGGGGAGGCGCTGTAGCGACTCTTTGTCCAGCAGCATTGCTATCCAATTTGAAGTGCAATTGCCCGAGTACTCCTCGCGCTTGGTCTTCTTTTGCCTGCAATTGCGCGGGTACGCCCTGCGATTGCGCGGGTACGCCCTGCAATTGGTTTTCGCCGCGTTCGCGCAAAACCCACCATGCTGAGGCGAGAACGGCGATCAACAATAGCGCCACTCCGGCGCCAATCAGCCATGGCCGCGCGCGCCGCCAACCAGAAGTGCGCCCCTCTGGCCCCGCCGCTGTCTGGTTCAATGGAATTACACCCTGGCCTTTGGCTTCACGTTCCATGAGGTCGACTCGCGCGTTTCTGGTGGTCGAAGAACGATAGATGGGAGCCTTTTGGCAGCCACCGTTTGTATGGTATCCCATTCCTGTGCAGCTTGGCGTGGGATGCGAACACGCCGTGGAAGCGAGTCAGCTGCCGCCTCGGACGTGGGACGGGTGCGGCGAGCTGCTGCACTAGCCTGGATAATTCATGAGGAGCATGATAGAAATGTCTGCGTGATCTTCACGCATGGGGGACCCTGAAATTATCTCCACCACGCTGCATCGGCGCCGGTTCCTCCAGACTGCCGCCGCTGTCACCGCCGCACCCTACCTCAGAACCTCCCACGCAGCGGGCTCGCTGACGGCGGCCTTCTGGGATCATGTAGTCCCAGGCGCCAATTCCATTCTGAGCAAGCTGTGCAAAGAGTGGGCCGCGAACGAGAAGGTCGAGCTCAAGATCGACTTCGTCGAAGGCTTCAATCTATTGATGACCGGCGTTTCGGAAGGGCGCGCGAAATCCGGCCATGACATCGTCGGGCTGCCCACGTGGGCTGCAGCAGCGCATGCCGGCAACCTCGAAACGGTCGACGACGTGGTGAAACCATTGATCGCGAAGTACGGCGCCGCCAGCGCGGACGTCGAGTATCTCGGACGGCAACGCGGCCGCTGGATTGCGGTGCCGGCGACGCCTGGCAGCCGGCTGCAGCCACCGTGCGCGCGTATCGATCTCATGAAGCAGCATGCGGGGATCGATGTCGTGAAGATGTACCCGGCCGATGCAGCGGCTGACAAAGCTCTGGCTGACGCGTGGACCTGGGACGCTTTCCTGGTCGCGGCCGAGAAGTGCCACCACGCCGGCTACCCGTTTGGAATAGGCCTGGGTCAGACGGGGGATTCGGTCGATTCCGCGGGCGCCATCTTCGCCGCATATGGTGCGCATCTGGTCGATGCAGCAGGCGAGATCACCGTGGACTCCGCCGAAACACGTCAGGTGCTGGAGTACGCGAAGAAGCTGGTGCAGTTCCTGCCGCCGGACGTGTTCGGCTGGGACGATACCTCCAACAACCAGTGGCTCGTCGCCGGCAAGAGCGCGCTCATCATGAACCCGCCGAGCGCATGGGCAGCGGCAAAGCGCGAGAACCCGAAAATCGCGGAGCAACTGTGGACCTTCCCGCCTCCCAGGGGACCGCGCGGGCGCTGTCAGCCCGGCGATCCCATGTACTGGGGCATCTGGAATTTCTCGAGGAACAAGTCTGCTGCGAAGAGTCTGCTGAGCCATCTTTCGCAACGCGCCGCCGTGGAGCAGCTCGTCAATGCCAGCGGCGGCTATGACATTCCCGGCTTCTCGGGCCTGCGCGACTTGGCCGTCTGGAGCGAGGCGGGGCCGCCCAAGGGAACGCTGTATCACTACCCGCCGCGGGACGATCAAATTCTTTCCATCGTCGCTGCACCCGCTCCTGCCGCCATCGGCGCACAGATCTCCTTCCAGGCGATCATGACGAAGATGATCGCGCGGGTCACGCAGGGCGGTGCGTCGATCGACAAGACCATCGCGTGGGCCGAATCCACACTGGAAGATCTGGTGACGCAATGAAGCGTCTGCGACGAGCCTTTGCGCTGTTTGCGTCGACCGCATTCGCAATCCTTGCGCTCACCGACAGCGCGCAGGGCGCAGAGAGAATTGTGCGGCTCGGCTTCGTCGAGCTCACCGCTCCCGGCAACTCGCTGCCTGCGGTCGCCGAATTCTGGAAGCGTCTCGATGAGCTCGGTTGGGCTGAAGGTCGCAATCTCATCGTCGAGCGGCGCTTTGCGGAAGGCCGCATCGATCAGTTGCAAGCGCTGATGCAAAGCGTAGTGGCTCGCAACGTCGACATTCTGGTGACCTGGGGCACAGGAGCGATGGCCGCCAAGCAAGCCACTAACACCATTCCGATCGTTGCCGCCGACATGGGCGACCCCGTAGGCACCGGACTCGCAGCCAGCCTGGCCCATCCCGGGGGCAATCTCACGGGGCTCTCGCTGCAGTGGGGAGAGGGCATCACCGGCAAGTGGCTCGAGCTGCTGCAGGAGGCGGTTCCGAAGCTCTCTGCCGTCGCCGTCATTCACAACCCCGACAGTCCGCTCGCTCAGCAGTTGATGAAGGAGCTCGCCACGCACGCGCCAAGCCGTGGCCTCAAGCTCTGGCCCGTGGAGGTGAGAGATGCAAGAGCCCTCGATGCCGCTTTCAAGCAAGTGGGCAAACACGCGCAAGCGATTCTGATCCTGCCCGATCCGTTGATCGCCGAGCATGCCCGGCGGATCGTCGCGCTCGCGGCCGCGCAACGGCTGCCGGACATGTCCGGTATTCTGGAGTTTGCACAAGCCGGCGGGCTGATGGCCTATGGCGTCGATCAGAAGGCCGTCTTCCGGCGCACCGCGGAGTACGTCGACAAGATTCTAAGAGGCGCCCGGCCCGAAGATCTGCCCATCGAGCAGCCGAGCCAGTTCCTGCTTATCATCAACCTGATCACCGCACGCGGGTTGCGCTTGACGATTCCCCAGTCGCTTCTGCAGCGCGCCGACCTGATTATTCGTTGATCGCGAGGTCGCCAGGATGGTTTGGGTTGTAAGATCACCTGAAAATCCCATCAGGAGTGCATCGTGGCCGAGAAAAAGCTGACCGGAAAAATCGCACGCGAGCGCATCCGCATGATGCAGGTGCCGCGCCCGCCTGCAGGCGTTGTCGAGGGCTACCAGACACTCGAGCACGCCAGCGGTATTTTGTCAGACATCATGGATGAGCTTGGTATCACTGGCGTGATCGCCGCGTCGCTCTTGAAGCCGACCATGCCCGGAACCTTCATCGTCGGGCCGGCGCTGACCGTGCGTAACATGATCCAGCGCGAGCATGTCTACGAAGCCGCTCGCAAGCACGTCAACAAGATGGCTGAGTTCGAGGCTCACAACCTGGCGCTCGCCGGCGATGTCCTCGTGATCGACGGCGTGCCGGGGATCTCGAACATGGGTGGAATCTCCGCGCAAACCGGCAAGCGCCAGGGCGAAGCCGGTGCGATCGTGTTCGGCGGCATCCGCGATATCGCGCATTCGCGCAGCGTCGGCTACCCGGTGTGGTCCACCGAGGTCACCCCAGTCACCGGAAAGTGGCGCATCGAGACGGTAGAGATCAACGGAGAGATCGAGGTCGCGAACGTTCGCGTCACGGCGGGCGATATCGTCTATGCCGACGAGACCGGTGTGTGCTTCATTCCCGGTGCGCGCGCCGCCGAAGTGCTCGCGCTCGCCCGCAAAAAAGCAGCGGCCGAGGAGGCCAAGTGCAAGGCGATCGACGCGGGCACCCCGGTACCCGATCTACCCGGCAATGCGTGATGAGCGGCCGTTCGTACTGAGTTTGGTTTCCGTGCAGCGCGGCCTGAACGGTTCGGCCCACCCGCGGCCCACAGAGCTGTTATTTCATTTAATCCAACGCTTTTCCAGCACACTGTCTACGGCCGCAACTAATCTATTGGCAACCAGTTGAGCCCCAAGTGGAGAAAGATGGCAATAGTCGATCAGCAATTGTTGCTGTCTATATTCATCTTTGTTGAATTCAGGAATCAGGTCAATAAACGGAACATTATTCTTGGCAGCAAGCTCGGATAATTCGCTTGTTACGACAGGATAAAGCGCTGTTACATTATCATCGCTCTTCATGAATTCTTTTTCGGCCTTCGATAATAAATCGGTCTTGCGTAACGCAAGCATAGGCTGGAGGCAAATAATTACGTCTATACCATGTGCCTGAAGGATCGAAATATTGGTTGCAATAGAACGAAGGAACATCCGTGCCGCTGCAACTTTATGCCCTTCGATTAGCGCATTGGGGTCGGAATATTTTATTATTGAACGATTAGCGAGCTCGTCATATGAAGACGCATCTCGATTCAGTCTCCAATAATAATATCCCCTTGCAAAGCCACTGAAATGCGACATCCATAAAGAGGAATAATCGACTAGGCCACCCAAGGATGCATTCTGTAATCGCGGCTTCCAAAATTGATATCTATTACCTCCGAAATAATCAAAATTGGGATTGTTGAAATAATGATCATTGGCCCCATCCATAAAAATGATCAGGTCAGGGTCATAATCGAGCAACTCGGTTAGGATGTATGCGGTGTGCTGAAATACTTGGTACCCGGTTACCGCGGCATTGATCACCTCGATGTTTTTGCCTGGATACTTTGCTTGCAGTTTCTGCTCTAAGTAAAAATCGATGGTTTGGTCCATATAAATATGGACCAAAGGATAGGGTGGCGCAGTACTTATTCCATGCGCTGCAGAGCCACCCATTAAGAAAATCCGGAATGTATTTTTGGCTTTGATCCTCGAGACATTGGTATTCCTTCTAAACCCTTGTCCATTTATTACGATCCAATCTTTTTTGCCATCGCCCTCATGAAAGTATGGAACGTGAGAGTAAATACGGTAGGAA
This sequence comes from Gammaproteobacteria bacterium, assembly GCA_041499435.1. GTDB lineage: Bacteria > Pseudomonadota > Gammaproteobacteria > Burkholderiales > SHXO01 > SHXO01. The sequence goes on along the minus strand of JBGQKF010000019.1, from coordinate 696 downwards.
TCGAATTGGAATTTTGGACGAGGAGATTTTTCCAATACAACTGATAAGTACACGCGTCCGAAGATTTCTAAACAGATAATGATAAATACTGATAGGAATAGGAGATATTTCCAATTTATCCGGACAGAAAAGTTTTTCATATGACAAGATGGGTTTCAAGTTGTTAGGCAGTTTTTTTGTGTCCGCTATCGCCTCGCGCGCGATCGGCGATCGGTTCGTCATGTGCAGATCATAGACCTTGCGCGCTCGCGCGTGCGCGGGTGGGCGGAGTTGCGTTTTAGCGAGTAGCGATACTGCACCAACTCGACAGTGAGGTTGCCCCTCGGTGGTATTGTGTTAGGAGCAAGTTCTAACGGCTGTGCTGCCATGACGATCGAACATTTCGACGTGCTGATCATTGGGGCGGGTCTGTCCGGCATCGGCGCGGGCTATCACCTGCAGGTCCGGTGCCCCGGCAGGAGCTATGTCATCCTCGAGGGCCGCGAGCGCATCGGCGGCACCTGGGACCTGTTTCGTTATCCGGGCGTGCGCTCCGATTCGGACATGTACACGCTTGGTTACTCGTTCCGGCCGTGGGAAGAGGCCAAGGCCATCGCCGACGGACCGTCGATCCTGAAGTACGTTCAGGACACCGCCAGAGATTATGGCATCCAACGCAACATCCGCTTCGGCCATCAGGTCAGGCGCGCATCCTGG
>JBGQKF010000018.1:0-21803 GCA_041499435.1 Gammaproteobacteria bacterium | reverse complement strand
GAGCCAAAGATCGGGAAAACCAACGATGTGATCCGAGTGCAGGTGCGAGAAGAAGACCGCGTCGACATCGCTCAGCGCGACACCGGCCTGGCTCAACCGCTGGGTCGCCCCGCGGCCGCAGTCGAACAGCAGCACCGAGCGCCCCGCCTCTACCAGAACGGCCGGGCCGAAACGCTCGATTGACGGCGCCAGCGCGCCCGTGCCGAGCAGTGTCACACGGATGCCGTCGAAAGCCCTCGCCGACCCGACGCAACAAGCCACCAGTAAGAAACCGTACAACAAATCCGATAGGCGCATGAGAGCCGGGCGAAAAGCGAAGGCCGCTATGGTAGCAGGTTGGGCGGGGCGAACTCCGGGCGTGGCCCACGGTCCATGTTGTTGCGCCGAAAAGGCAATCCAATTAGAGCACAAAGCCTTCGTGATACCATTCGGCCTTCGTTTGAGAGATTGACTGATGGGCGCTGCCTGATTCCTAAGGCGCGGGATAGTGCCCATGCCAACGACGGCTTTACACCGAAAGGAACTTACAACATGCAAGCGATCAGACTGCCCCGGGTGCTGCCGGCCATGGCGCTCACGCTCGGGCTGCTGGCTGCCTCAGCGGGCTTCGCGGAGGAGACGGCGACAGGAATGAGCGTGGTGATTCCAGCCGACACCAAGCTGCCCGACATCAAGTGGCAAAAAGCCGGCAAGACAATGCCATATGGCATGCGCGTTTTCATGCTCTATGGTGATCCGAGCAAGCCCGGTCCCTACGTCATGCGCATCCGCGTTCCCACCGCGTATCGCATCCCGCCGCACAAATTCCCCGATGATCACGTGGTGACGGTGCTGAAGGGCATCTGGTGGCACGGCGATGGCGAGCGCTACGATCCCTTCAAGATGGACGAGTACTTTGCGGGCACCACTTATATAACCCGTGCCGGCGCACCGCACTTCGATTTCGCGCGCACTGAGGTCGTCCTCGAGGTGATGGGCAACGGTCCCGTGGAAAATCCCGTCGAGTATCTCAACCCCGACGAGGATCCCCGCAACTAAATGTATGGAGAGCGGCCGGCCCGCTCCCGGAGACTAAGCATGCACACGCAATTCAAAACAGTTTCGATGGCGGCCGCCGCGCTGGTCTGCGGCGCCTCACTCTCGGTCATAGCCGGCTTGGCGGCAGCGCAGACCGAGTACGTGATGAAGGACTACCAGAAATCGTTTTCCTCGGACAATCCGTGGAAGGACGCCACCAGCATCCCGCCCGGCGCACAGATGGTTCTGGTTTACGGCGACCCGAAAGAAGCAGGGCCCTACGTGTTTCGCGTAAAATTGCCCGCCGGATACAAGCTGCCCGCCCACAAACATGAAGATGCGCGTACGGTCACCGTGCTGCAAGGCACCTACTGGTCCGGCGTGGGCGATCAGTACCAGCAGGACAAGCTCACCAAATTCACCGCGGGCAGCTTCTACACCACCGCCGCGGGGGTGCCGCATTTCTCCTGGGCGGAAACCGAAGTCATTATCCAGGAGATGGGACAGGGGCCGATCAGCAATCCGATCGAGTACGTAGACGCTTCGCAGGATCCACGCAAGAAATAACGCGGATACCACAGCTTCACAAAAAAGCGCGGCAAGTCCCGCGCTTTTTTGTTTCGCCCACGCTCACGTCTATTGCCGGGCGGCGATGGCTGCGCGGATCTGCTCCAGCGCGCCGGGGTCTTCCAACGTGGTCAGATCGCCTGGATCGCGGCCTTCGGCCAGCGCCTGGATGCTCCGCCGCAACAGCTTCCCTGAGCGCGTCTTCGGCAGCATCTGCACGAAATGCACGCGCGACGGGCGGGCGATTGCGCCCAGCTCCCGATCGACCGTGGCCAGCACCGCCTTCTCTTCGGCCTGCGCTAGCTCGGGCGAGGCAATGCGGGTCGCGTCCTTCACCACCGCGAATGCGAGCGGCATCTGCCCTTTCACAGCATCGTTCACCCCGACGACGGCAACCTCGGCGATGTTCGGATGCGCCTGGATCGCCTCTTCGATCTCGCGCGTACCCAGGCGATGTCCGGCGACGTTGATCACATCATCGGTGCGCCCAAGAATGAAGTAATAGCCGTCCGCATCGCGTATTGCCCAGTCGAATGTCGTGTAGACCTGCTCGTCGGCGAACTGCGAGAAATACGTCTGCACGAAGCGCTGATCATCTCCTCACACCGTGCTCATGCAACCGGGCGGCAGCGGCGGCGCGATACACAGCACGCCCTTCTGGTTGGGCCCGACTTCCTCACCGGTTCCCTCGTGCTTGAGCTTGAGGCGATAACCATATGCGGCGAAGCTCGGAGATCCAAGCTTGCGCGCGGTTTCTTCCACGCCGGGCACCGCGGTGAGAATCGGCCAGCCGCTCTCCGTCTGCCAGTAGTTGTCGATGACCTTCACGTTCAAGCCCTGCTCGATCCAATCCGAGGTCGGTTGATCGAGCGGCTCGCCGGCAAGGAACAGATAGCGCAGACTGGACGTATCGTACTGCTTCAGATATGCAGGATCGTGTTTCTTCAATACGCGCACCGCGGTCGGCGAGCTGAACATGGAAGTCACGCGAAACTCTTCCACGATCTTCCACCAGATGCCGGCGTCCGGCCGCATCGGCAAACCCTCGTACATGATGGTGGTCGAGCCGTTGATGAGCGGCCCGTAGACGATGTACGAGTGCCCCACCACCCAGCCGATATCGGAAGTGCAGAAATAGACTTCGCCGGGCTTCGAACAGAAGATATGGCGCATCGACGCGGCGAGCGCAACTGCATAGCCGCCGGTATCGCGCTGCACGCCCTTCGGCTTGCCCGTAGTCCCGCTGGTGTACAGGACATAGCTAGGCTCAGAGGACTCGAGCCAGGTCACGGGCACGCTTGCATTGGCAAGACCCCGCGCGAGCTCCGCGTAGTCGAGATCGCGTCCGGGCGTCATCTCGACCCCCGGCGCCAGCCCACGATTGATCAGGAGCACGCGGTCCGGCTTGTGGTCGGCCAACCGGATCGCTTCGTCAGTCAAAGGCTTCAACGGGATCACCTTGCCCATGCGCGAGCCGGCATCGCTGGTGATCATGATCTTCGGCCTGGCATCGTCGATGCGCGCAGCCAGGCTCGATGCCGCGAAGCCGCCAAACACGACCGAATGGATCGCACCGAGTCGCACGACCGCCAACATCGCGAAGATCGCTTCGGGCGTCATCGGCATGTAGATCAGAACCCGATCGCCCTTGCCCACGCCCAAAGCGGCGAGCGTATGAGCGAACGCGTTCACCTCCTCGTGCAGCTGCCGGTAGGTGAATGTGCGGCGCTGGTCGGTCTCGCTGGAGATCCACACCAGCGCGAGTTGATCGCCGCGCGATGCGAGATGACGGTCGACCGCGTTGTGGCACAGATTGGTCTTGCCGCCGACGAACCAGCGCGCGAACGGCGGCCGGCTATAGTCGAGCACGCGTTGAAACGGCTCGCTCCAATCGATGTAACGCGACTGCTCCGCCCAGAATGATTCCGGATCTTCGATCGAGCGGCGATAAAAATCCGCGTAGCGCTCGCTCATTTTCGTCTCCTCGCCCGCACAGGGTCTCGTTATCCGGCCAATGCCACGACGTTGCGTCCGCGCATCTGGGCCTTCAGGATCTTGTCGAACACGCCGGGCAGATCCTGCAGGTGGATGGTCGCGGTCATATCGGCGAGATGTCTCGGCTTCAAATCGGCAGCGAGCCGCTTCCACACCTTCTGCCGCAGCGGCATCGGCGTATTGACCGAATCCACACCGACCAGGCTCACGCCGCGCAGGATGAACGGCATCACCGTCGTGTTTAGCGTATGGCTGGCCGCCAGACCTATGCTTGCGAGCGCGCCACCGACCTGCATCGTGCTCGCGAGCCACGCGAGCACATCGCCGCCCAGGTTGTCCACCGCGCCGGCCCAGTTGGCTTTGTCGAGCGGCTTGATCCTGGAAAGATCCAGAGCGGTGCGCAACATCACTTCTTTCGCGCCGATACTCTTGAGATATTCCGACTCGGCTTGTTTGCCGGTGAGCGCGACGACGTGATAGCCCGCCCCCCCGAGAATATCGACGGCGACGCTGCCCACGCCACCGGTTGCGCCCGTGACGATGACCGGGCCGTTAGCGGGCTTTAGCCCCACCTGCTCCATGCGCTCCACCGCGAGGCCCGCGGTGTATCCGGCAGTGCCGAGCGCCATGGCATCGAACAGACTCATGCCCGGGGGCAGCGGCACAACCCAGTCCGCGGGCGCGCGCACATATTCGGCATAGCCACCGTCGTGCGCAACGCCGAAATCGTAGCTAGTGCAGATCACCTGATCGCCCGTCTTGAAGCGCGTATCGGTGGACGACTCCACCGTGCCGCTCACATCGATGCCGCCGATGCAGGGAAAGCGGCGGATGATCTTGCCCGCGCCGGTCGCCGCCAGCGCGTCCTTGTAGTTGACGCTCGAGTACGCGGCCTTGATGACCACTTCGCCGGGGTCCAGCTCCTCCAGAGCCACGTCGACCAGGCGCGCCTGAACTTTGTTGTCTTCGTTGAAGATGCGGTATGCCTTGAACTTCGCCATTATGGATTATCCAGGTTAAGTTCTGTTCAAGCCAGATGCGGCAGGCTCAAATACTGTGCGCTCTGCATTTCGATCAGGCGGCTGCGCGTGCGCTCGATGTCCGGAGTGGGCGTCACGTCATCGTAGAGCCGTTCCGCGGCGACCTCCGCACTCAACATGAGGTTGACGTGCCGATCGTAGAACTCGTCCACCAGCCACGTAAAGCGCCGCATGCTGTCGCGCAACGCCGGCCGAAAGCGCGGCACGCCCGATACCAGGACCGTATGGTAGCGCCTCGCCAGCTCGATGTAATCCGCGGTGCCGCGCGGGCCACCGCACAGGTCGGCGAAATCGAACCACACGATACCCGGCGCAATCCGCCGCACACGCAGGTCGCGGCCCTCTATCTCCAGGGTTTGCACCGCTTCGCCGGGACCTCCGGCCACCGCCACGAAACCTGCTTCCTGCGCACGTTCGGCAGCCTCACCCAGGGGATGATGATAGACGCCGGCGAGCGTGAGCGCTCTCAGCCGGTAGTCCGCGTCGCCATCGAGCTCCACCAGCTCGAGGCGTGACTTGATCAACTCGATCGCCGGCACGAACTGCGCACGCTGCAAACCGTGCTCGTAGAGCGCGTCGGGATGCTGGTTGGACGTGGTCATCAGCGCCACACCGCCACCGAGCAGGCCTTCGAGCAGGCGCCGCATAAGCATCGCATCGCCGATATCGGTGATGTGAAATTCGTCCAGGCAAAGCAGCCGCACGTCCCGTGCAATACCAGCGGCAACGATACTCAAAGGATCCTCCTGCCCTTGTAGCTCGCGCAGGCTGTGATGGATCGATTGCATGAAGCGGTGGAAATGTACCCGCCGCTTGCGCGCAACCGGAGCCAGCCGATAGAACTCGTCCATCAGAAAGCTCTTGCCGCGCCCGACGGCACCCCACAGATAAATGCCGCGCATCGCACGGGGCCGCACGAAAAGCCGCAGCCAGCTCGGCGTTGCACGCGCGAGGTCTTCGTACAGACGCTGCAATGAACGCAGCGCGTGCTGCTGTGCTTGGTCGAGCGCGAACTCGTGATCCCGCGCGATGGCGGCGAAGGTCGCGGCCAGATCGGCGGAGGAGTGCTCGGATGCGCGGTCCATCAGCGGGCTGCGGCTCGTGCCGTGGCTGCGATGCCGGGCGCGCTCATCTTGCGCCGGTCGACTTTGGAAGCGGAGCCGATGTCAGTAGTTGAGCGTGCGCTTATGCACGCCCAGAGCGGCCTCGTGCATCGCCTCGGACAAGGTCGGATGCGCGTGCACGATGCGCGCGATGTCTTCGCTGCTCGCACCGAACTCCATCGCCAGCACCGCCTCGGCCACCAGCTCAGAGGCATAAGGGCCGATGATGTGCACGCCCAGGATGCGATCGGTATTGGCATCGGCCAGCATCTTGACGAAGCCCGCCGTCTCGCCCAGCGCGCGCGCCCGCCCGCTCACCATGAACGGGAAGTGGCCGGCGCGATACTGAACCCCTTCGGCTTTCAACTGCTGCTCGGTCTTGCCCACCCAGGCGATCTCCGGCGAGGTGTAGATAACCCACGGAATCGTGTCGAGATTAACGTGACTGTCCTGACCGGCAATGGTTTCGGCCACGGCCACACCTTCTTCGGACGACTTGTGCGCCAGCATCGGACCGCGCACCACGTCACCAATGGCGAAAACGTTTGGCAGATTGGTGCGATTGCGCCCGTCGATCTCGATGAAACCCCGCTCATCCAGTTTGAGCCCCACCGTCTCCGCACCCAGATCTCCGCTGTTCGGCACGCGACCGATCGCAACGATCAGCTTGTCGTAATCGGCGCGCTTGGTTGCGCCCTCGTTATCCGTGTAAGTCACCGTCACGCTCTTCGGTCCGGTCTTGACCGACGTGATATTCACGCCCGTGTAGATCTTCAGATCCTGCGTACCGTTGAATACCCGGAACGCTTCCTTCGACACCTGCTCGTCCGCAGCCGGCAGAAATGACGGCAGCGCTTCCAGAATGTTGACGTCCGAGCCTAAGCGCTTCCAGACGCTGCCCATCTCCAACCCGATCACGCCGGCGCCGATGACACCAAGGCGCTTGGGCACTTCCGCAAAAGACAAGGCGCCGACATTGTCGACGATACGGTCGTTGTCCACCGGCGCGCCGGGAAGGGGCCGCGCAGCCGAGCCGGTAGCGATGATCACGTTGCGCGCGTCGATGATCTGAGTGTTATCGCCATCTTTGACTTCGATCCGGTAATTTTCCCCCGCGGCGACGAAGCGCCCGCGTCCGGGCAGCGATGCGACGCGATTCTTGCGGAACAGCACGCCGATGCCGCTGGTGAAGTTGTCGACGATCTTGTCCTTGCGCGCGATCATGGTGGCGAGATCGAAGCTCACGCCCTCGACCTTGATGCCGTGCTCGGCGAACTTGTGCAGCACGCGCTCGTAGTCTTCGGATGATTCGAGCAGGGCCTTGGACGGGATGCAGCCCACGTTCAGGCAAGTCCCCCCTAAGCTCGGCTTGCCCTTGGTGTTCTTGAAGTCGTCGATGCAGACGGTCTTGAGGCCGAGCTGCGCCGCGCGAATCGCGGCGGTGTAACCGCCGGGGCCGGCGCCGATTACAGCGACGTCGTAGGTTGTTGTGTCTGCCATTTTTCTCTTCACTAAACCTCAACACAGAGGCACAGAGGGCACAAAGATCACAGAGAAAACGCCCCAGAGCTACTTATAGGTTCACCGGTGTATGCTGTTCCCATTGGACAAACAGGGTCGGCATAGCCCAAGAACATACTCGGTCTCGTCTTTCTCTGTGTTCCTCTGTAGTTCTCTGTGCCTCTGTGTTGAGGTGTTGACTTAGATGTCCAGCAGCAACCGCGCCGGATCCTCCAGCGCATCCTTGATCGCCACCAGACTCAGCACCGCCTCGCGTCCGTCGATGATGCGATGATCGTACGACAGTGCCAGATAGTTCATCGGACGGATGACGATCTGGCCGTTTTCCACCACCGGCCGGTCCTTGGTTGCGTGGATGCCGAGAATCGCACTCTGCGGGGGATTGATGATCGGTGTGGACAGCATCGAGCCGAACACGCCGCCATTCGATATCGAGAACGTGCCCCCGGTCAGCTCTTCGATGCCGAGCTTGCCTTCCTGCGCCCGCTTGCCGAAATCGGCGATCTGCTTTTCGATATCAGCGAGGCTCATCTGGTCGACGTTGCGCAGGATCGGCACCACCAAGCCCCGCGGGCTCGCCACGGCAATGCCGATATCGTAGTAGCCATGATAGACGATATCGTTGCCGTCGATCGATGCGTTTACCACCGGAAACTTCCGCAAAGCGTGTACCGAGGCCTTGACAAAGAACGACATGAATCCCAGCCGCGCACCGTGTTCCTTCTCGAAGCGCTCCTGATACTTCTTGCGCATCTCGATCACCGGCTGCATGTTGACTTCGTTGAACGTGGTCAGGATGGCCGCGGTCGATTGCGATTGCACCAGGCGCTCCGCCACGCGCTGGCGCAGGCGCGACATCGCCACGCGTTGCTCAGGGCGATCGCCGAGCAGGTGCTGCACGTCTACCGGCGCCGGCACGGGAGCAGCTGCCGATGCCGCGCCGATCGGGGTCACGGCGGCAGTGGCCTGGGCCGGAACCTCGGCGACGCGTTTGAGCACGTCTTCCTTGGTAATGCGCCCGCCGCGTCCGCTGCCCGTGATGGCGGTGAGCTCGACTTTGTTATCCGCAGCGAGCTTGCGCGCCGCGGGCAGCGCGATCGGTTCAGCGGCCGATCTGGGCGCTGCCGCCTGAGCGGGCTTAGCCGCGGGCTTCGCCTCAACGGCTGCCAGCGCAGCAGCGGTGCTCGCCTTCGCTTCGGTATCGATCGTTGCGATGAGCTCGTTGCTGACCACGGTCGAGCCATCGGGCTTCGCGATGCTGGTCAACACGCCGGACTCGGGCGCGGGGAGCTCCAGGACGACTTTGTCGGTCTCGATGTCGATCAGATTCTCATCGCGCTTCACGTATTCGCCGGCCTTCTTGTGCCAGGTCAATAGCGTAGCTTCGGAGACCGACTCCGAGAGCTGCGGTACTTTCACTTCGACTAACATGATCTCTCCGATTTCAGACGCCGTGCGTCAACGCCGCGTCCACCACAGCCTTTTGTTGCTCGTTATGCAACGCCAGATGGCCGACCGCCGGTGAGGCGGACGACGGGCGCAGCGCATACGAGAGCTTCTGCGTAGGCAGCAAGTGCCGCAGCAGGTAGTGTTGAATCCGATGCCATGCGCCCTGATTTCCGGGTTCTTCCTGGCACCACACGATCTCCGTGGCCTTGGCGTAGCGATCGATCTGCGCCTTGAACTCGTCGTGCGGGAACGGGTAGAGTTGTTCCAGCCGCACGATCGCCACATCTTTGAGGCCGCGCTCGCGGCGCGCCGCACGCACGTCGTAATACACCTTGCCGCTGCAGAACACCACACGCTTCACCTGATCCGGATCGATGTTGTCCGACTCCGGGATCACGGGCTGGAAGCCGCCTTGTGCCAGATCCTCCAGCGAAGACACCGACTCCTTGTGGCGCAGCATGCTCTTCGGGCTGAAGATGATGAGCGGCTTGCGATAGGTACGGATCATCTGCCGCCGCAGCACATGAAACATCTGCGCCGGCGTAGAGGGCACGACGATCTGCATGTTGTAGTCCGCGCACAGTTGCAGGAAGCGCTCGAGACGAGCCGACGAATGCTCCGGCCCCTGACCCTCATACCCGTGCGGCAGCATCAGCACGAGCCCGCAGAGACGACCCCATTTGACGTCGCCCGAGGCGATGAACTGATCGATCACCACCTGCGCACCGTTCACGAAGTCGCCGAACTGCCCCTCCCACATGACGAGCTCGTTGGGCTCCGCGGTGGCGTAACCGTACTCGAACCCGAGCACCGCTTCCTCCGAGAGCACCGAGTCGATCACCAGGAAGTCGGGCTGGTTCTCGGCGATGTGCTGCAGAGGGATGTAGGTCCCCGCATCCCAGCGCTCGCGCCCCTGATCGTGCAGCACCGCGTGCCGATGGAAGAACGTGCCGCGCCCGCTGTCCTGACCGGAGATGCGCACCGCGTAGCCGTCCTTGAGCAACGCGGCGTACGCGAGATTCTCCGCCATGCCCCAGTCGAGCGGCAGCTTGCCTTGACCCATCTGCCGGCGATCCGCGATCACCTTTTCCACGCGCGGATGCAGTTTGAATTCGGCCGGAACGGTAGTGAGCTTCTCTGCGAGCCCTTTCAACTCCGGCAGCAGCACACCAGTCTCCACTTTCTGATTCCACTTCGCATCGCGAAACTGGGTCCAGTCGACCGCGAACGGCGGACGGTAGTTGGACAGGATCGTCTTGTTGGTGTGATAGCCGCCGTCGAGAGCCGCGCGGTACGAGGTGATCATCGCTTCGTCATCGCCGCTCTCGACCACGCCCTGTGCCACGAGCTTTTCGGCGTACAGCTTACGCGTGCCCGCATGCCCGCTGATCGATTTGTACATGAGCGGCTGCGTGACCATCGGCTCGTCCTGCTCGTTGTGTCCATGGCGGCGGTAGCACACCAGGTCGATCACTACGTCCTTCTGGAACTGCGTGCGGAAATCGAGCGCGATCTCGGTCGCGAGCAGCACCGCTTCGGGGTCGTCCCCGTTTACATGGAACACCGGCGCTTCCACCATTTTCACCACGTCGGTGCAATACAGCGTCGAGCGTGTATCGCGCACGTCCGAGGTGGTGAAGCCGATCTGATTGTTTACGATGACGTGGATCGTGCCGCCGGTACGGTAGCCACGCGTCTGTGACAGGTTCAGCGTCTCCATCACCACACCCTGGCCCGCGAAAGCGGCATCGCCATGAATCACCACCGGCAGCACCTGCTTGCCGTCGCGATCGCGGCGCCGATGCTGGCGTGCGCGAACCGAACCCTCCACCACCGGATTTACGATCTCCAGATGCGACGGATTGAATGCGAGCGTGAGATGCATCGGCCCGCCCGGTGTGATGATGTCGGACGAAAAGCCCATGTGATACTTCACGTCACCGGCCGGCAGGTTGTCCGCGTGTTTGCCTTCGAACTCCGAGAACAGGTCCTTGGGCATCTTGCCCATTGTGTTGACCAGCACATTGAGCCGGCCGCGGTGGGCCATGCCGATCACGGTTTCTTGAATACCGTGCTCGCCCGCACGCTGCAGCAGATAATCGAGAAGCGGAATCAGGCTGTCGCCCCCCTCGAGCGAGAAGCGCTTCTGGCCGACATAGCGCGTGTGCAGATATTTCTCCAGCGTCTCCGCGGCCGTGAGGCGCTCCAGCGTATGGCGTTTTTGATCCGGTGACAGGTTCGCGGTGGAGCGCACGCCCTCGAAGCGAGACTGAATCCAGCGCTTCTGCGCCACGTCGCTGATATACATGTATTCGACGCCGATCGAGCCGCAGTAGGTCTCGCGCACCGCACGCAGGATTTCGCGCAGTGGCATCTGCTCGGGCCCAACCAGAGAACCGGTGTTGAACACCGAATCCATGTCGGCGTCGGTCAGGCCGTAGAAGGACGGCTCCAGCTCGGGAACCTCAGGCTTGGGAGAACGCTTGAGCGGATCGATGTTCGCGTGGCGCAACCCGAGAAAGCGGTAGGCATTGATCAGCTGCAGAACCGAAACCTGCTTGCGCTCGACCGCCGCAACCGCGATGGTCGGCGCGTGACCGTTGCCGCCGGGGCGCTGATAGGCAAGACGCGCGAACGCCTCCCGGATGGGCTGGTGGGCGACGTCGCGCTTGCCCGGCTGCTGAATCTGATCGAACCAGCGGCGCCACTGCGCGGGCACCGCCTCCGGATCTTCCAGGTATTTCTCGTACAGCTCCTCGATGAACGGGGCGTTGCCGCCGAACAGGTAGGAGGTGCCGAGGAACTCTTTCAGCTGTGCGGCCATATTCGCGATCCCAAACGTTTTGCTTCAGGTTAGGTGAGGTCTGCGAGGCGTGTTTTAAATCGCATTGCGCCCGCTGCTACCGTCCAGCGCAATAGGCCCGGTGCGACGGTCAACCCCGCTTGGCGAGCGGGACGACGTCACGCTTGGTGGCACCCACGTAGAGCTGGCGCGGCCGCCCGATCTTCTGCTCGGGGTCGGCGATCATCTCGTTCCATTGCGCGATCCAGCCGACCGTACGCGCCAGGGCGAAGATGGCCGTGAACATGCTCACCGGAATGCCCATCGCGCGCTGCACGATGCCGGAGTAGAAATCGACGTTGGGGTAGAGCTTTTTCTCGACGAAGTACGGATCCTCCAGCGCGATGCGCTCGAGCTCCATCGCCAGCTTGAACAGGCGATCGTCGTGCAGGCCAAGCTCACCGAGCACTTCATAGCAGGTTTCACGCATCAGCTTGGCGCGCGGATCGTAATTTTTGTAGACGCGATGGCCAAAGCCCATGAGGCGAAAGTTGTCGTTCTTATCCTTCGCGCGGTCGATGAACTGCCCGATGCGCGAGACGTCGCCGATCTCCTCCAGCATATTGAGTACAGCCTCGTTAGCGCCGCCATGCGCCGGACCCCACAGGCAGGCGATCCCGGCCGCGATACAGGCGAATGGATTGGCCCCGGAGGAACCGGACAACCGCACGGTCGACGTGGACGCGTTCTGCTCGTGATCTGCGTGCAGGATGAGGATGCGGTCGAGGGCTCGCACCAGCACCGGGTTGGGCTCGTACTCTTCGGCCGGCGTACCGAACATCATGTGGAGGAAGTTCGAAATGTAACCGAGCTTGTTCTTGGGATACATGAACGGCTGCCCCATGTTGTACTTGTAGCACATGGCGGCGATGGTCGGCACTTTCGCCAGCAGGCGGATCGCGGAGATCTCGCGATGCTCGGGATTGTTGATATCGAGCGAGTCGTGATAGAACGCGGACAATGCACCCACTACGCCGACCATCACGGCCATCGGATGCGCGTCGCGCCGAAAGCCCGAGAAGAAGCGTACGAGCTGCTCGTGCACCATAGTGTGGCGGCTGATGTTGAAATCGAACGCGTGCTTCTGCTCGCGGTTAGGCAACTCGCCCTTGAGCAGCAGATAGCAGGTTTCCAAAAAGTCGCAATTCTGGGCGAGCTGCTCGATCGGATAGCCGCGGTACAGCAGCACCCCTTGATCGCCATCGATGTAGGTGATGGCCGATTTGCAGCTCGCGGTGGACATGAAGCCTGGATCGTAGGTGAACTTGCCGGCCTGGTTGTAGAGCGCACGGATATCGACGACATCGGGACCCGTCGTATCGGACAGGACCGGGAATTCGATCGGCGGCGAGCCGTCGTCGAAGGTGAGCTTTGCCGTGCGCTTCTGAGTCATCTCAAGTCTCCCTGGCAGGCGCTGGCCTGCGGTCAAATCGTGCAATGATACAAAAGTTTAGACCTTTCCGGCGGCGTTTTGTGCGAGTGCACATCGATGGTGCATCAACCGCCCCGCAAGAGCCTGGTCACGGTGAGCATATCGGGATCCGCGCCGACGGGCTCCCCAGGCCCGGACACCAGATCCCAGAGGTCGTTATCGGAGTATTCCAGCAGGGTCTTGAAAGCCGCGTGCTGGCCGGGCGTCAAGGTGGCGAGGTGCCGGTCGAGAAATCGAGCGAGCACGAGGTCCAGTTCGAGCATACCGCGCCGGCAATGCCAGCGCACGCGGTCGCTTTCGCTCATGGCCTGCGCCTCACGACCAGCAGCGCATCACGCATGGGGCCGCTAGACCGCGCGGCGCACCAGCAGTTCTTTGATCTTGCCGATCGCGCGCGTCGGGTTCAGTCCCTTCGGGCACACGTCGACGCAGTTCATGATCGAATGGCAACGGAATAACCGGTACGGATCTTCGAGATTGTCGAGCCGGTCGCTGGTCGCCTGATCGCGGCTGTCGGCAAGGAAGCGATAGGCCCACAGCAGACCCGCGGGCCCGACGAACTTGTCCGGATTCCACCAGAACGACGGACACGAAGTGGAGCAACAGGCGCAAAGAATACATTCCCACAGGCCGTCCAGCTCTTTGCGGTCATCCGGGGACTGCAGCCGCTCCTTGTCGGGCGGCGCTTCTTCATTGACCAGATACGGCTGGACCGAGTGGTATTGCTTGAAGAACTGGGACATGTCCACGACCAGATCGCGGATCACCGGCAGTCCCGGCAGCGGCCGCAGCTCGACCGGATCTTTCAGATCGGCGAGCCGGGTGATGCATGCAAGCCCGTTCTTGCCGTTGATGTTCATGGCATCGGAGCCGCACACGCCCTCGCGGCAGGAACGGCGCAGGGATAGTGAGTCGTCCTGCTGCTTGATGCGGATCAGCGCATCGAGCAGCATGCGGTCGGTCGGCTCAAGCGTGAGCTCGTAGTCCTGCATGTACGGCTTGGCGTCTTGTTCAGGGTCGTAGCGGTAGATTTTGAAGCGCATGTTTTCGCTTTCGCTCATATGTGAAGGGTGAAGAGTGAAGGGTGATCCCCCTCACCCTGCCCTCTCCCCCGGTTACGGGGGAGAGGGTTCTGCTCTTCGTCTAGCGAGGGTGGAGGGGTAAAGTGTGACGGATCGTCTCTTCACTCTTCACCCTTCACTCTTCACCGTTCACTCTTCACGTCAGTACGTCCTCTCCTTAGGCTCGAAGGTCTCCGCGGTCAACGGCTTCAGATGCACCGGCTTGTACACGAGCCGGTTGCCGTCCTTGTACCACAGTGTGTGCTTGAGCCAGTTCACGTCGTCGCGCTGGTGAAAATCCGCGCGGTCGTGCGCGCCGCGGCTTTCCTTGCGTGCCTCGGCGGAAATCAGGCTCGCGAGCGCGACCTCGATCAGGTTCTGGATCTCCAGGGCCTCGACGCGCGCGGTGTTGAAGATCTTGCTCCTGTCCTTGATCTCCATACGCTCCACGCGCTGCGCCACCTGCTTGATCTTCTCCACGCCTTCGGCCAGCAGATCGGGGAAGCGGAACACGCCGCAATGCGTCTGCATGGTGCGGCGGATCTCGTTGCCGACCTCATAGACATTCTCGCCGCCCTTCTGCTCTTCCAGCCGCGCCAGGCGGGCGAGCGAGCGATCCGCTGCATCCGCGGGAAGATCTTTGTGCCCGGGATTCGCGCGCAGGAACTGGATCATGCGCTCGCCGCTCGCCTTGCCGAACACCAGCAGGTCGGTCAACGAGTTGGTGCCCAGCCGATTCGCCCCATGCACCGAAGCGCACGCGCATTCGCCCGCAGCATAGAAGCCGGGCACCGGCGCCTCCAGGTTCTCGCCATGCGGCGCCACCACCTCTCCGTGATAGTTGGTCGGGATGCCGCCCATCTGATAGTGCGCCGTAGGCACGACGGGGATCGGCATGGTGACCGGATCCACGTTGGCGAACTTCTTCGCGATCTCGCGGATGCCGGGCAGCTTGGAGTCGATCAGCTCGGCGCCCAGATGGTCCAGCTTGAGCAGCAGGTGATCGGCGTCGGGGCCCACGCCGCGGCCCTCCTTGATCTCGGTCGCCATCGCGCGCGAGACCACGTCGCGGCTCGCGAGGTCCTTCATGTGCGGCGCGTAGCGCTCCATGAAGCGCTCGCCGTCCTTATTCAACAGATAGCCGCCCTCGCCGCGCACGCCCTCGGTGATCAGCACACCGGCGCCGGCCACACCCGTGGGATGGAACTGCCAGAACTCCATATCCTCGAGCGGGATCCCGGCACGCGCGGCCATGCCGAGCCCATCCCCCGTGTTGATGAACGCGTTGGTACTGGCGGCATAGACACGACCCGCGCCGCCGGTCGCGAATAACACGGCGCGTGCATGGAGCACGTAGACCTCGCCCGTCTCGATCTCGAGTGCGGTGACGCCAAGCATCTGCCCGCTCGCATCGCGGATCAGATCGAGCGCCATCCATTCCACCAGGAAGTGCGTCCGCGCGCGCACGTTGCGCTGATACAAAGTGTGTAGCATCGCATGGCCGGTACGGTCTGCGGCACAGCAGCTGCGCTGCACGGGTGGACCGCCGAAGTTACTGGAATGACCGCCGAATGGGCGCTGATAAACGGTGCCGTCGGGATTGCGATCGAACGGCATGCCGAAATGCTCGAGCTCGTAGACCGCCTCGGGTGCGTTGCGGCACATGAACTCGATCGCATCCTGGTCGCCAAGGTAATCGGAGCCTTTGATGGTGTCGTACATGTGCCAGAGCCAGTTGTCCTCGCCCATGTTGCCGAGCGCGGCGCCGATCCCGCCTTGCGCAGCTACCGTGTGGGAGCGTGTCGGGAACACTTTCGAGAGCACGGCAACGCGAAAGCCGCCCTCCGACAGCTGCAGGGCGGCGCGCAGGCCGGCGCCTCCGGCTCCCACGATGACCGCATCGAACTGACGCTTGAGCACGCCCATCACACGCTCCACAGAATTTGCACGGCCCAGCCGCCCCAGGCCACCAGCAGCACCGCCACCAGCGTTTCCAAGGCAAACCGCACCGACATTGGCCGCGCGTAATCCATCAGAATGTCGCGCATGCCGACCCAGCTGTGCACCAGCAGGCTCAGCGTGAACAGCAGCGTGGCGAGCTTCATGGCCTGGCCGCTGAACAGCCCGCGCCACTCGCTGAAGTTGGTGGGCCGCCCGAAGATCAGAATGCCGATGAACAGCAATACGTACAGCGCCATGACGACTGCGGATACGCGCTGAACGATCCATCCGCGCAGCCCATAGTGCGCACCGACGATGACCCGATTCACCATAGCAGGACTCCAATCGCGACAGCGCACACGATCGCCGACACGATGACGATAACGCTGTTGGCTCGGGCGCGCGCGAGCTCGAGGCCGATGTGAACATCCATCAGCAGAAAACGGATGCCGGCAAACAGGTGATGGAAGAGCGCCCACGCGAGGCCGATCAGCAGCAGCTTGGTGATGGGATGCGCGAAGATCGCGCGATAACGTACATAGTCTTCGGGTGAGCTGATGCTCAACTGGAACAGATACAGCAGAAACGGGATCGCGACGAACAATCCAAATCCGCTGATGCGGTGAAGGATGGACGCGAGCCCCGGCACCGGCAGACGGATGCGGAACAGGTCCAGATATTTCGGGCGCGGATGCCGGATCGTGCCGGGCTGCAGCCGCGGGGTGGTATCGCCGTTCATGGTCATCCCATTATGCGGTTACGATAGTGGTGCTCGCGCGTGTCGCACCAGCTGCGGCGCAGCTCCGCCGGCTCCTCGGTATAGGTACAGGCCACGCGTTCGATCAGCAGAACCGGGGCGCCGTGGGCAACGCCCAAGGCCGAGGCCGCCTCGCGTGGCGCCACCACCGCTTTGAGGCGCTCCTCGGCGTGCAAAATGCGCACGCCGAAGGCGGACTCGTACATGCTGTACAGCATGCATTCGTGGCGCTCGATGACCGCAGCCGTCAGCCCCTTGAAACGCCGCGCCGGCAAGCGTACTTCCTCGTACACCGCAGCACGGTCCGACAGCAGCATCACGCGCCGGATCAGGCACAGCCCGCCCCCGGCCGGCAGGCGCAGCAGCTTGGCCGAAGCCGCATCGGCGCGCAAGCGCCGGAAATCGATCAACCGCGCGGTAAGCCGCTTCAGCTCGCCGCGGTCGGGCGTAAGGCGCAGGAAATGGAACTTGCTGCGCTCCTCGGCGTGCGAGGCGACGAAAGTGCCCTTGCCCTGATAGCGGATGAGCAGATTCTCTTCGGCGAGCTCGCTCACCGCTTTGCGTACCGTACCCTGACTGACGCTGTAGCGGCTGGCGAGCTCGATCTCGCTCGGAATCGAATCGCCCGGGCCCCACTCGCCCGACACCAGGCTCTGCGTGATGAGCAGTTTGATCTGGCGGTACAGAGGCTGGAAGGCCGGTGCTTCGGCGGGTGACTTTAACATGCCGGCGGGCTTCATTTGAGCATGATTTTAAGCATAAAGCCGGGGGCACGTCCATGGAAGTCGGATGTCTTATAAAAGATATAGGACCCCGTTTGACACCAATGGCGGCGGTTGGTTATGATTTTTCGGATTTGCCGGGATGGTCGGATTACGCGCGAGTCTCACCTTCCCGGTCTTTGAGCTTCGCGTCCGGGGTTACGCTCGAGCGCGTGCCCAGTGGCTTGTCGTCTTGCCCATTGCCAGGAGGCATCCCCAATGAAAGCCCCAGTCCGCGTCGCGGTCACCGGCGCTGCCGGCCAGATCGGCTACAGCCTGTTGTTTCGCATTGCCCACGGCGACATGCTGAGTCCGGATCAACCGGTGATCCTGCAGTTGCTGGAAATCCCCAACGAGAAGGCACAGAAGGCGCTGAAAGGCGTCATGATGGAGCTGGATGACTGCGCCTTTCCGCTGCTGGCCGGGATGGAAGCCACTGACGATGCCAAGACCGCCTTTCGCGATGCCGACTTCGCCTTGCTCGTGGGCGCACGCCCCCGCGGCCCGGGCATGGAACGCAAGGACCTGCTCGCGGAGAACGCTAAGATCTTCATCGAACAGGGCCGGGCGTTGAACGAGACAGCCAGGCGCGACGTGCACGTGCTGGTGGTCGGCAACCCCGCGAACACCAACTGCTGGATCGCGATGAAGAACGCACCGAACCTGTATCCGCTCAACTTCACGGCTATGATGCGCCTCGATCACAACCGCGCGGTGTCGCAACTCGCTGCGCGAGTCGGTCAGCCGGTAGCCGATATCCGCAAGGTCAGCGTCTGGGGCAACCACTCTGCGACGCAGTACCCTGACGTTTTCCAGGCCGAGGCCGGCGGCAGAAAGATCTGGCCGCAGATCAACGACCAGGCCTGGCTGGAGAACACGTTCATCCCGAGCATTCAGAAGCGCGGCGCAGCGATCATCGACGCACGCGGCGCCTCTTCCGCGGCGAGCGCGGCCAACGCTGCAATCGATCACATGCGCGACTGGGTGCTCGGTACCCGCGACGGCGACTGGGTATCGATGGGCATCCCGTCCGAGAACAGCTACGGGATACCCGAGGGCGTGATCTACGGGTATCCGGTCACGTGCAGCAACGGACGCTACGAGATCGTGAGAGGCATCGAGCTCTCCGACTTCAGCAAGGCCAAACTGCGGGCGACGCATCGCGAGCTGCTGGAAGAACGTGACGCGGTCAAGGTCCTGTTCTGACGCGGCGGTACATTTTTTTAGATCGGAGCGAGGCAATGACCTCCCTGTCGGCAGGCGCCAGGTTCAGGCTGGCGGTCAGCGAAGAAAAACCGCTGCAGGTGGTGGGCGCGATCAACGCCTACCACGCACGGCTGGCCGAGCGCAGCGGCTATCGAGCCATCTATCTCTCCGGCGGCGGCGTCGCGGCCGGATCGCTTGGGCTGCCCGACCTGGGCATCAGCACGCTGGACGACGTTCTTACCGACGTGCGACGGATAACCGACGTCTGCCCGCTGCCGTTGCTGGTGGACGTCGATACCGGCTTCGGCGGCGCATTCAACATCGCGCGCACGGTACGCTCGCTCATCAAGTTCGGCGCGGGCGCCATGCATATCGAGGATCAGGTGCAGGCGAAGCGCTGCGGGCATCGTCCGGGCAAGGAAATCGTGCCGATGCAAGAGATGGTGGATCGCATCAAAGCGGCCGCCGACGCGCGCACCGACCCGGAATTCGTGATCATGGCGCGCACCGACGCGCTGGCGGTCGAGGGCCTGCAGGCGGCCGTGGATCGCGCGTGCGCTTGCGTCGAGGCGGGCGCCGACATGGTGTTTCCGGAGGCGATGACCGAGCTTTCCATGTACCGCAAGTTCGCGGATGCGGTGAAAGTCCCGATCCTCGCCAACATCACCGAATTCGGTCAAACGCCGCTGTTCACGGTGGACGAGTTGCGCGCAGCCAATGTCGGTCTGGCGCTCTACCCGCTGTCGGCATTCCGTGCCATGAACCAGGCTGCGCTGAACGTCTACCATGCGATCCGCCGTGACGGCACGCAGAAGAATGTGCTGGACACCATGCAGACGCGCGCGGACCTGTACGACTTTCTCGACTACCACGCTTACGAGCAAAAGCTCGATCAACTGTTCGCCAAGGAAAAACATCGATGAGCAGCGAAGCACCCGCTGGCGGCGGCCCCAAGCCCAAGAAATCGGTTGCGCTGTCCGGTGTGCCCGCGGGTAACACAGCGCTTTGCACAGTCGGGCTTCAAGGCAACGACCTGCACTACCGTGGTTACGACATTCTCGACTTCGCCGAGCAGGCGGAGTTCGAGGAGATTGCCTACCTGCTGGTGCACGGCAAGTTGCCCACGTCGGCCGAGCTCGCTGGCTACAAGCAAAAGCTCAGAGCGATGCGCGGCTTGCCGGCCGCTGTGCAGGACGTCCTCGAGTGCATTCCCGCCAACACGCATCCGATGGATGTGCTGCGCACCGGCTGTTCGGCGCTCGGCTCGGTGCTGCCCGAGCCCGGCGAGCACAAGGTTGCCGACGCGCGCAATGTCGCGGACCGGCTGATGGCAAGCTTCGGGTCGATGCTGCTCTACTGGTATCACTTCTCGCACTCCGGCCGCCGCATCGATGTGGAGACCGATGACGATTCGATCGGCGGTCACTTCCTGCACCTGCTGCACGGGAAAGAACCCTCAGAGCTGTGGGCGCGCGCGATGCACACCTCGCTCATTCTGTACGCGGAGCACGAGTTCAACGCGTCGACCTTCACCGCGCGCGTGATCGCGGGCACCGGCTCGGATATGCATTCGGCGATCACCGGCGCGATCGGTGCGCTCAAGGGCCCCAAGCACGGCGGCGCCAACGAGTTCGCATTCGACGTGATCGGCCGCTACGACTCGACCGGGGAAGCAGAGGCGGACATCGTCAAGCGTGTTGCGGAGAAACAGATCATCATCGGCTTCGGCCATCCGGTCTACACCATCGCCGATCCGCGCAACCAGGTGATCAAAGAAGTGGCACGGCGCTTGAGCGTGCAGGCAGGCGACATGAAGATGTTCGACATCTCGGAGCGCGTCGAGCAGGTCATGTGGCGCGAAAAGAAGATGTTCCCCAATCTCGATTGGTACAGCGCCACCAGCTATCACATGATGGGCATTCCCACCGCCATGTTCACGCCGATCTTCGTCATCAGCCGCACCTCCGGCTGGTCTGCGCACGTGATCGAGCAGCGCATCGACGGCAAGATCATCCGGCCCGGCGCCAATTACACCGGACCGGAGGATTTGAACTGGACGCCGATCGGCCAGAGAAAGTGAAAAGGTGAACAGGTGAAGAGGTGAAAAAGTGAAAAGGTGAAGAGGTGAACGGGTGAGGAAGGCGGTAATTAGAGAGGCGAAGGCTCATTCACCTTTCACCTAACCCGTTCACCTCTTCACCTCTTCACCTCTTCACCTTCATTGATGCACCAGATCAACACCCTAAGCACTCGTATCCATCATCACCACAGAACCACATGAGCACCCAAATCTCCAACGTCCGCCCCGATCCCGACCAAGTCCTGGTCGACATTGCCGACTACGTCCTCAACTACCAGATCAATAGCACCGAGGCGTACAACACGGCCCGGCTGTGCCTCATGGATACGCTGGGTTGCGGGCTGGAAGCGCTCTCGTACCCGGCCTGCACTAAGCTGCTGGGTCCAATCGTGCCGGGGACGATGGTGCCCAATGGGGCCAGGGTCCCGGGGACGCCGTTTCAGCTCGATCCGGTCCAGGCGGCATTCAACATCGGCGCCATGATCCGCTGGCTGGACTTCAATGACACATGGCTCGCGGCCGAGTGGGGACATCCTTCCGACAATCTCGGGGGTATTCTCGCGGTAGCGGACTGGCTTTCGCGCAACGCCGTGGCCCAGGGTAAGGCGCCCCTCACGATGCGCGATGTGCTGACGGCGATGATCAAAGCGCATGAGATCCAGGGTGTGATAGCGCTGGAGAACAGCTTCAATCGCGTCGGGCTCGATCACGTGGTGCTGGTCAAGGTGGCGAGCATCGCGGTGGTCACCAGAATGCTGGGCGGCACGCGCGAGGAGGTGATCAACGCGCTGTCGCAGGCCTGGGTCGACGGGCAGAGCCTGCGCACCTACCGCCATGCCCCGAACACCGGTTCGCGCAAGAGCTGGGCGGCAGGCGACGCTACCAGCCGCGCGGTGCGCCTCGCCCTGATCACCCTGAAAGGCGAGATGGGCTACCCTTCAGTGTTGAGCGCGAAGACCTGGGGCTTCTATGATGTGCTGTTCAAAGGCAGCGCGTTCAAGTTCCAGCGGCCGTATGCGTCCTACGTAATG
>JBGQKF010000017.1:0-22075 GCA_041499435.1 Gammaproteobacteria bacterium | reverse complement strand
CGAGCTCCCGCGGCGGGGTGGCAGAGTGGTTATGCAGCGGCCTGCAAAGCCGTGGACGCCGGTTCGATTCCGACCCCCGCCTCCATTAAATTCATATGGTTACAAGTTATTCTTCACAGCTTAGAACACCTATAAGACTCGCGGCCCAGCATCAAGGGAACTGCCGCATCGACCACCATCCAAGATGGAGTTCACACGGGTACCTCGACTGGTCCTGTTCTGGAAGGCGACGTGAGATTGAGAGAAAGCTCGACTTAATTATTCATGTGTCGCAGGAGCAATTCGCATCAAAGCTATAAGTTCATATAACTTTCATGCCCTTCTTCGTAGTTGCGTCTGGCGACGTGGCACCGATACCATAGCGATGGCGTGTCAACGCTGCGCACCGGTGCGGCGACGATTTAACAATGCAGGCATCACGACGGGAGAAGAATGATGGCCAAGGGTCCGGAAGAGAACAAAGAGCAGCGGCCTGCTGAGCCGCAGGTGAAAGTGCGCTGGAAATCCGATGCGATCAAAAGCAGCTATGCGAATTTTTGCAACGCCACCAGTACGCGCGAAGAAGTGGTACTGAATTTCGGCGTGAACCACAACTGGGAGCGGACTCCACAGGACATGGAGATCGAGCTCGAGCACCGGATCGTGTTGTCACCATTCGCGGCCAAGCGTCTCAATCAGCTGCTGTCGAAGCTGATTACCGAATACGAGACGCGCTATGGCGAGCTGAAGTAATCTTAAAGGGCGGCGGACTAAGCAGTCGCCCGCCCTTGTTTCCATCACCCCGCAACAGACAAGCATGGGCAATGAGACTGTGCAGCTAGCTAAGCACACTGGCTACGAGCCATCGCACGACGGCTCGGTCTTGGCGGCAGCCAAGGACGATATGCTCGCGTTTTCCGGACGGGGAGAGTAATGCCGGGCTGGACTGCTGCGTGCCTTGCTCAGAACTGATCGCGCTTACCGCGTGGAGAAGAAGGAGCGATGGATGGAGCAGGCGCCGGGCCTGGCTGCTGTGTCTGTTTGCGCTCCGCGCGTACGACGAACTTCACCTTCTGGGCAGTTGCACCTTGCCGATTGTCGAATACCAGGAAATAGTGCCCGGTCTGCGGAATCGTCACGGTGAACGACAGACGTCGGTCCACCGTACCGACGAACACCGGGTCTTCGGGTGTCGGATAGCGGCGATAGTCGACCTCGCTCACTACGCTCGCGGAGAGTGTTTCGGGCCTCTGGATTGCGACGGCGAGCACCGCGTCTTTGGGCAGGTTGCGCAGCCTGAGCGAGCGATACTGTCCAGCGGGCACTTCTACGGACATCGCGGCCTCGACCGCTAGCGCCACAGCCGGCGCCGTCAGTGCTAGCGTCAACAACAGCAGCAGCCATCCCCGCGCTAGCGCGTTCATTTCCCGAAGTCCAGTTTGCATTTAGCGCCAGCCGGAATTGTGTTGTTGGGATTTCGCCATTCATCCTTCGCAGCGTGTGCGACCGAGCATACGAAGATCCAGATTAGCCCGCAGGCGATACGAGAAAGGAGCAGTTTTCCAGCGCAGTCGGAAGAGGCAACGGATTCTGCGGTCTCCAAATGCAGTTGTAAAGCGACTGCCCGCCGGGCGCGACCCTTCGCTGAGGCTTTTGACGTATCCTTGCGGCGAACCCGATGACCGTGCGCCCGGATGGTGAAACAGGTAGACACAAGGGACTTAAAATCCCTTGGCCGTAAGGCCGTGCCGGTTCGAGTCCGGCTCCGGGCACCATAGTGGGCTCGCGGTCAAGAGACGGATATCCAACGGGGAAACCTAATCTCTACTGAGGCAGACCGCACAACGCTTGGAGAAGCACTGGAGCGTTGCCTAAGGGAAGAAACTCCGCGGTGATTCCCAAGAATGGGTTACTAACTTATGAGCAGAACGATCCCGAAGCGGCTAGAGTTTACCGCAGAGCCTCCAACGGCCACTAGCTAGGATGCTTTTCTGGCCGCTCAGTAGCGTCTAAGGTTGTCGCCGCTTGTACGCGTACCTTCCGCTGTCTTGGGTCCTATAGAGCGTCCCGCATCCCACTTGCAAGGCCGTTTTCGAGTTGGTCCCCATGCGAGCCGCTGCCAAAGTTCTCCAGTAAGCCCAATCCGCTGAACTCTTGCCCAAACAATCGCGACGTCTGCCCGTCCAAAAGCTAGGAAACGCAATGCGTACCATGGTCACGGTGCTGGAGAACGCAACTGCGGGAATTGGAATATGGGGAATGGCAGGCTTTCACATCTATACAGTTGTGGTGGCATACCGCGTCTCCGGGCTGTTAGCCGCGCTCTTCACCGCCATATGGCCTCCGTTCACTGAACTGTACTGGTTGGTCCGATATCGGTTCGTCTCGGGAAGTACCATCAATGACTACAGCGTCTGGTTCCTGGCCTTGATGGTGACGGGTTTGACCTTTGTGGCCTGCAGGTACGCACGTAAACGGTATTTTGCAGCCGAGCACTAAGGTGGCGGTCCTTCGCACCGAATGGATGGGCTACGCTCGGAGCCGCTGTCCTTCGGCTGTAGCCCTCGGCATCATGATGGGTATGCTGGGCAGCGGGTTTGTCGTCCTTCGCAAAATCAAGAGCGCCTGACTGCCTGTTGGATTGGGGAGAACGTACGATGTACTCTACGAAGAGAGTCTACCCGGGACCTGAATGCCATTCGGGCGCTTGGCGCAAGCGCTTGATCCCGAACACTGCGGGACCTGAACCCTTCCTGTAGCGCTAAAGTCCTCGTCCACCCTTCCGTTAAAGGCCAGCAGCAACATGCGGCGCGCCCATTTGGCGGCCGCGATGCAGCTCGCCTCCGAGCCAACGCCAGGCAACGAGCGCGGCCTCGCTGATCCTTCACAACAACAGTAGCAAGCATGCTCGTAATCATCGGCTACGTCGTCATTGTCGGGGCGGTGTTCGGCGGGTTCGCCCTCGCCGGTGGCCACCTCGGCTCGCTGCTGCAACCCGTCGAGCTGCTCATGATCTTCGGAGCGGCGGCCGGCGCCTTCTTCGTCGCCAATTCGGGCAAGGTCATCAAAAGCACCTTGAAGGCGCTGCCTTCCGTGCTCAAAGGCTCGAAGTACTCCAAGGCCTTGTACCTCGAGCTGCTGTCCTTGCTCTACGACATTCTTTCGAAAGTGCGCAAGGAAGGCCTGATGTCGATCGAATCGGACGTCGACAATCCCGAGCAGAGCCCGATCTTTTCCAAATATCCGCGCATTCTCGGCGATCACCATGGCATGGAGTTCCTCACCGACTATCTGCGCCTGATGGTCGGCGGCAATCTGAACGCCTTCGAAATCGAAAACCTGATGGACGTGGAAATCGAGACGCATCACCACGAGGGCGAGATCCCGGTGAACGCCATGGCCAAGATGGGCGATGCGCTGCCCGCCTTCGGTATCGTCGCGGCGGTGATGGGCGTGGTGCACACCATGGAATCGGTGGGTCTGCCGCCGGCGCAGCTGGGCAAGTTGATCGCTGCCGCTCTGGTCGGGACATTCCTCGGCATCCTGCTTTCGTACGGCTTCGTGGGTCCGCTGTCCACGCTGCTCGAGCACAAGCTCAACGAGTCCAGCAAGATGCTTCAATGTATCAAGGTAACGCTTCTGGCGAGCTTGAACGGCTACGCACCGCAGGTGGCGGTGGAATTCGGCCGCAAGGTGCTCTACTCGACGGAGCGTCCGACCTTCAGTGAGCTCGAAAGCGAAGTCAAGCAGCGCAAAGGCAAGTAGGCCGCCGCGTTCATGAGCGACGATTCCCAAAGACCGATCATCGTCAAGCGCGTCAAGAAGGGCGCGCATGCACACCACGGCGGGGCCTGGAAGATCGCCTATGCGGACTTCGTGACCGCGATGATGGCGTTCTTCCTGCTGATGTGGCTACTGGGCTCAACCACCAAAGCGGAGCTGCAGGGTATTTCCGAGTTCTTCAAGACGCCACTCAAGATCGCGCTCATGGGTGGCTCGGGCGCGGGCGACTCCACCAGCGTGATCAAGGGCGGCGGCTCGGACATCACGCGCGTCGATGGACAGCAGAAGCACGGCGAAAGCGCGACCGGCCGCAAAGTCACCGACCTGAAGTCGGCCGAGCGCGAGCTTGCACTGCGCGACAAGCAGGTGCTGAAGGAGCTCAAGCTCAATATCGAAGGCGCCATCACGGCAAGCGCCACCCTGAGCCAGTTCAAGAATCAACTCCTGATCGACATCACCACCGATGGCCTGCGCATTCAGATCGTCGATGAGCAGAATCGTCCCATGTTCGCGATCGGCAGCGCGATGCTGCAACCCTACACGCGCGAGATCGTGCGTGAGATCGCCAAAGTCATCAATGAAGTGCCCAACCGCATCAGCTTGTCAGGCCACACCGATGCGACGCCATACTCGGGAGGCGAGGGCGGTTACAGCAATTGGGAGCTCTCCGCCGATCGCGGCAACTCGCTGCGGCGTGAGCTGATCGCCGGTGGTATGGACGACAAGCGCATCGCGCGTGTGATTGGCTTGTCTTCCTCCGTGTTGCTGGATCCTGCCGACCCGTACAACCCGGTGAATCGGCGCGTCAGCATCATCGTGATGAACAAGAAAGCCGAGGACGCGGCTACGCACGACGGCGGCACGCTCGATGTCGAGCAGCCGGAAGACATCAACGCGGAGTTGCTCGATGCCGGCAATGCAAAGCAGTGAAGAGCTGATCTGGGCGCCACGTGCCGCCGAGCAGGCGCGCGGCGTCCCGCTGGTACGCGCACTGCTGGCACAACTAGCCGCCGGCCTCATGATGGCCGCCTATATGCAGCTCGTCAGCCGCCCACCCGTGCATCCCCTCTTGGTCGAGGGCGTTGCAGCCGCAGTAATGGGACAAGCGCTGCGGCTGCCCTATTGGTGGCTGCCCATCAACGCCGCATTCATTCCCGCCGCCGTGACCCTGCGCGGCCTCTCGATTTCCCCGGTCTGGTTTCTGGCAGCCTTCGCCGCGCTGCTGATTGTCTTCTGGAGCACGTATCGTACTCGGGTGCCGCTGTACTTGAGCAGCAGCCGCGCATGCGAGCGGCTGGCGCAGTTGGTCCCGCTCGATGCCAGCGCACGCTTTCTCGATCTGGGGTGCGGCTTTGGCGGTGTCATGCTCGCCCTGCGCCGTCTGCGACCGAAGTTGCACATTGCGGGCCTCGAAGTCGCCCCTTTGCCGTCCTGGCTTGCCAGAATGCGGCTGCGCGGTGATGCCTGCAGTGCCGTTCATCGCAAAGATTTTTGGGAAGAGGACTTCTCAGGCTACGACATGGTATACGCTTTCTTGTCCCCGGAGCCGATGGAGCAGCTTTGGCGAAAAGTGCGCGCACAGATGCGCCCAGGCACTTTGTTCGTCAGCAACAGTTTCGTAGTTCCGGACGTAGCGCCCGATCTTACCCTGCCTCTGTCGCATAGCGGCACGCGCGCGCTTTACATCTGGCGCGTGCGAGGTTGAAGGACGTCGCATGAGGTCGCTGCAGGACTGGGTCAAGCTGCTGGGGACGCTGAAGACTCCGGTGCTGGCCTCCACGGTGGACGAGATCGCCCGGCTGCGAGAAAACGAAGATGCAGTCACCGGGCGCGATCTTTCCCAGATACTGCTGCGCGATCCATTGATGACCCTCAAGGTGCTGCGGTTCTCGCAGTCGCGCCTGAACCGCCGGAACACGACGGAGATCACGACTGTAGAGCATGCGTTGATGATGCATGGGCTGTCCAGCTTCTTTCGCGAAATGCGCGACGTGGTCGCGCTCGAAACCCAGCTGTCAGCGCATCCGGAGGCGCTGGACGGCGCGCTCCGCGTCATCAGCCGAGCGGTACACGCCGCCAGCCTTGCGCGCAACTTTTCGGCGCTGCGGCACGACATGGAAACCGACGAGGTCCAGACCAGTGCTTTGCTGCACGATCTGGCCGAACTGCTGTTGTGGTGTACCGCTCCAGAAACGGCACTGCAAATCGTGCAGATGGTCACGCACCATCGCGGCCTGCGCAGCGCCGCAGCACAACAGGCGTGCCTCGGCTTCACGCTGGTAGACCTGCAGCTCGCCCTCGCCCGCGAGTGGAAGTTGCCCGATCTCCTGCTTACACTGATGGACGACGCGCGCGCTACCCATCCGCGCGCGTTGACGGTGAGCCTGTCGGTTGCGCTAGCGCGCCACTGTGCGAACGGCTGGGACGATCCGGCGCTGCCGTCCGATTTCGCCGCGATCCAGAAGCTCATCAATCTTCCGCCGGAAGGTGTGCAACGCTGGACCAATCAGTCGACGTTGCATGCTGCGCGCCTGTGGAAGCACATTGGCATACGGCCCGCAGCGGCCTGGCTGCCGATGTTGCCAGGTGAATGGCCACAGCCGGAGGCGTCTCCGGTACGCGAGCCCGTGGCGAGGGTACTTTCGGAGGTGTCTGAACAGCTCGCACACATATCGCGTGCGGCGAGTGACTACCATGCTGTAATTGGTCTCCTGTTCCACGCGTTCGCCTTCGGCCTGGGATTGCGCCGCATGTGGTTTGGCGGCCTCGATACGACAGGTGAGAAGGTGCAGCCAGGGCAAACGTTGCTGCTCGATCCCGGCCTGCTGCCGCAAGAGCTTTCGTACGAGCTCAAGTCTTCCCACCTGTTCGCGCGCCTGATGGTGAAGGTGCAAAGCGTATGGTTCAACGCCGCCCAACGCGATAAGCTCGTCGTACTGCTGCCGCAACCGCTGCGCGGCAAGATCGGGACGCAAGAATTCTTCGCGATGTCGGTGTTCGTGAAGGGCCAGCCTTTCGGCATGGTCTATGCCGATGGCGGCGGGGTACGCTCACAGCTCGGAGAGCTGGACTACAGCGCCTTCAAGAACCTTTGCCTGGCCGCCAACGAGGCTCTGGAGCGAATCGCCGCATAGCGTCCGCATCGCGATGCACACATCCACAGGAGGGGGCGAGGTGCCAAGACTTTGGTACGTGAAAAGGCGGGATCGCATCCTCGGCCCGTTTCCTACCGGCGCGATCATCGCTGACCGGCTGGTCGGACGGATCGCCGGCGGCGACCAAGTCAGCTCGGATCGCGAGGAATGGCGTGCCTTCGATGCGTGGCCGGAGCTCACCACCGCACTGGCTGCGCTCCCGCCCGCAGATATTCAGGCGGACCCGCAGTGGCTGCGCGAGCGAGCCATTGCGCGGCAGCGCTGGGAAGATGAGCGCTGCGGATCGGACCGGCGCACCGGCGAAGATGCGCGAGCGCCTGACGAGCGGCGCACGACCGAGGCCGAGCGGCGCGCATCAGAGCTCCCACCTGGCGGCAAGCGCACGCCCATGCGCAGTAGGCAGCCATTGGGAGTGGAGCGCACCATGCTGAAGATCGTCGTAGCCCTCGCCGTCGCTGCCCTCATAGTGGCCTGGCTGGCCTGGTTCTATGGCCCGGTGAATCCGGTTCCAGTTCGCATTCGCTGAAAGGCTTGCTGTCATCGCTGCCGTTCTGCATGCTGCGGCCAAGCCATGAAATCGATCCGTTCGCGCGAGAATGCGCAGTACAAAGAGTTGGTGCGACTGGCCCGCTCGGCGCGCGCCAGACGCGAGGCGGGCACGATCCTGTTGGAAGGTGTGCATCTGGTCGAAGCCTATCTCGATCGGTTCGGGGCAACGCCGCTTCGCATCTTCGTCAAGCAATCCAGACAACAGCATCCGGAGATCGCCGCACTAGCTGCGCGAAGCGGTTCCGTGATGCTGCTCGACGACAATCTTTTCGAGCGCGCAGCCTCACTGCAGGCCCCTGCAGGGATTCTGGCGCTGGCGGACAGGCCCTCGCTGCATGCCACGGCCCGGACAGAGGGTTTTGACGTGCTGCTGGAAACGGTACAGGACCCTGGAAATGTCGGAGCGATTCTACGCAGCGCGGCTGCTGCGGGCGCGCGCGCCGCGTATCTGTCGTCGGACTGTGCCGATCCGTGGTCGCCGAAGGCGCTGAGGGGCGGGATGGGCGCGCAGTTCGTCATTCCAGTCCACCAGCACGCGGACCTCAGCGCAGCCGCAAGCGGGCTCGGCATCCGACTCATCGCATGCGTCGCCGACGCGCCGATCTCCTTGTTCGATGCGGATCTACGCGGGCCGGCCGGCTTCATCATAGGCGGCGAGGGCGCCGGCATATCGGATGCGCTGTTGAAGCAGGCCCATCAGTTGCTCTGCATCCCGATGAGTGAAGGCATCGAATCGCTCAATGCGGCGGCCGCGGCCTCGGTGATCTTCTTCGAGCGGTTCAGACAAAGCCGCGCACTCCCGCGTGGACAGCGATCAGAGCAATAGCACAGAGCAATAGCACAAAATCGCGGCAGAACCTTTTCTATTGAGAGCCTCAAAAGCAAAAGGCAGGTAGGAAGAGAGCATCTAAATGCGTATGCAACAAAGCGCTCCGTCCGGGGCATCGGAACCTCTGCATTCGTTGTTGTACCGGTATTTCTTCTTCGACTGGCTGTTCAGCGATGTCAGTCGCGGGAGCCTGCTCGAGCGCGCCGCTGCCTGGCGATCCAACCGTGAGATGCGGAGATACTTGCCGGTTTACCTGCGGCGCTGGCTGGTAATCTTCGTGGGCGGTTATGGGATGGGTGTGATCTTCGAGAAGGGCTTCGAGCTCATCTATGCGGCCGCTTGCTGCTACAGCAGCAGCTGCATCTCAGCATCGGTGATCTTCATCATCGTTTTCTCGTGGTTTGTGCTGAGCAGGGATTGAACCTGCGCGAGCGTGGCGTGGCTCAGATTTCCCGCAACCGCACGCCTTGCCGGCGCAGCTGCGCACTCACGAACGCCACGCAGCATGCGGTCATCAAGGGCACCACGAAAAGGGTGTCGAACACACCCGCACCGCCAACCCCTACGTAAAAGCGATCCAGATCCCACTCACTTAGCACCGCCTGGCAAAGCGCATGGGTGATATCGACCCACCACAGCGACAGAAACGTGAGGGCATACGCCAGCGCCGGAGAGATGTAGACCCGGAAATACAGCAACACTAGACAGGCGACGGAAAACCCGCTGTAGATATACAGCTGCTGCACATCCTCGGATTGTTCCCAGCGCGCGAAGAAGAAGGTCAGCGCCAGCGCGACGAACCACAGCAGTTGCAGCTGAAACGATACCTTGCCGGCGCGCCGATAGGCCCAATAAATTCCAGTGGAAATCAGTCCGGGAAGCAGCACAGCAAGTTGAACGGCAGGACTCGCAAGATACCGCAGAAGCGCCATGTAGGCTGTTATTAGGTCGTCTGGCATCTTGGTCTCGGCCTTCGGGGCCCGCTTTGAGTAACCGGGCTCGCCGTTATCGTTGTTATGACATCGGTGCCACTCTACAGGTGCCCATCGGTCCAGCGCAAGCGCTGCTTCCTCGAGTTCACCCCCGACGTGCTGGCGAGTAGCCCCGTTTGACGCTGCATAGACAGAATCTCGATGTTACTTTACATAATATGTATTATGCGCCAATCGGCTTGTCGCCTGCATAGGTTGTCCGGCCACCAAATTGAACACTTATATCTGCTAACAATTAATTCCTTATAGAGCTTAGTTAGTGTCATTTATGAGTGGACACAATCCCAGTCGCGCCAATGCCCTGGATGGCACCCGATCACTCGTCGCGTCAAGTTCAGCAACAAATCCTAAGGATACGGCCGCATTTGACGAAAGTGCATCACATGAAACCTCCAACCATTATCGGACCGTGGCAACGCGTCGGTCGGCGAACCATCCTGGCGGCGATAGTTCTTCTGCTCGGGGTCGCCAGCCTATTCGCCTGCATTGCCGAGCGTACGGTGGCGGACGAGCAGGAGCGTGAGCGCGAGGCGGCCGTCGTGTTGCGCCTGCACGGGATTCTCGAGGACTTGCAGGATGCGCAGACTGGGCAGCGCGGCTACCTGCTCACGGGCAGCGAGAGCTATCTGAAGCCCTATCTGCGTAGCAGGCCCCACATCGTGAGCCGTCTGAAAGAACTCGAGTCCCTGACAGTTGCTGACGTGCAACTGCTCGGCGCCGTGCGACGACTTGGAACGCTCTCGGCCGGGATGCTGGCAAACATGGCGCGCACCCTCGAACTGCGGCGTCAGGGCCACGATGAGCGTGCCCTGAGCGTGATGCTGAACGATGATGACGGGCTCATGGAGGAAATACGGCAAGGCATCGCTCAGGCTCTTGCACGGGCAGCGCACGCCGAAGAGCACGTGGCTCGGGCCTGGTACGGGCGGCTGCGTCACGCTGGAGTCAGTCTTGCCCTGGCTACGCTGCTCATATCCGGGCTCCTTACTTGGGCCTACATCGGGTACCGACGCTCGCTCGGCGCTTTGACGGCTCATTCAAATCGATTGAGTCACGAGGCCACGCATGATCCTCTCACCGGGCTGCCAAACCGGAGGAAGCTGCTGGCCGAACTCGCATCTGCTGGCTCCCGCATGCAGGGCGATGGGCCTAAGCTGGGGATGCTGTACATGGATATCGATGGGTTTAAGGCGGTCAATGACACCATGGGGCATGAGGCCGGCGACCGGCTACTGCGCTCGATTGCAAAGCGCTTTGCTTCCGCCGTGCGGCCATCGGATATGCTGGCCCGAGTGGGTGGAGATGAATTCGTGCTGCTGGTACCAGAATTCCGGGAGTCTTCGAAACTGGCTGAGCTCGCCCAACGACTCATGCGAGAGTTGCAGACGCTCAGTGACCAGGAGTATGAGGGCAAGGTAGGCGTCAGTATCGGGATTGCTTCGTTCCCGGACCCCGTGCGCGACTGGGAGGAATTGCTCTCGGCGTCCGACGCAGCGATGTACGAAGCCAAGCGGCGCGGCGGGAACCGTGCCTGTTTTCTGCGCATATCGGCAGAAAATGGAATGGCCAGCTCAGTTGCGCAAGCGCCCGTGGTGTACAGCTAGCGCGATGCCCGTCGGCAGATGGCGATTCACCAGCACGGAGGCCCAGTGGCGCTGGTAGTCCGTACGCTCAGCGCGGCGGTCGAAACAAGGAAAAGAAGTTAGCCGAAGTACTCTGCGCAACAGTCGCAAAGGGAACGCCCTTAATGCGGGCGATCTCGTCGGCAACGTAGCGCACGTAGGCCGGTTCATTCGACCGGCCTCGCAGCGGGACTGGCGCCAAGTAAGGCGAGTCCGTTTCGATCAGCAGCCGCTCGAGCGGTACAGCATCGACCACGCCTCTCAGCGCAACCGCATTCTTGAACGTCACGATCCCCGAAATAGAGATCTGAAAATCAAGCTCCATGGCACGCTGCGCGACGGCCAACGATTCGGTAAAGCAATGCATGACACCGCCGGCTGCCGCAGCGCCCTCCTCTTGCATGATAGCGAGCGTGTCTTCGGCCGCAGCCCGCGTGTGGATGATCAGCGGTTTGCAGCATGCGCGGGCCGCGCGTATGTGCGTGCGAAATCGCGCTCGTTGCCATTCGATATCGCCAGTGTGGCGATAGTAGTCGAGCCCTGTTTCGCCGATGGCGACGACCCACGGATGGCGCGCCAGCTCGATCAACTCATCTGTGTCGGGCTCATTGCCGGGTGGCTCATCGGGGTGCACGCCGACCGAAGCGTAGATATTCGGGTAACGCGCCGCGATGTCCAATACGGCTTGAAAATCGCGCAGATTCACGCATACACAGAGTGCGTGCGTGACGCCCGCCGCCGACATCCGCGCGAGCAGGCCGTCGAGATCGCGGGCGAGCTCCGGGAAATTCAGATGGCAGTGCGAATCGACCAGCAAGAGATCCGAACCGCTGTCAGAGCGTGTGAGTCGGACGATTCAGTTGCAATTGACCCCCGAGCAGAGCCTCGATGCGCCCGCGCGCCAACGCCCCGCTTTCGTCGTCCTTGAACTGAACCCCTACGCCCTGCACCCGGTTTCCGTGGCAGCCGGGCGGCGTCATCCATACCACTCGGCCTGCAACCGGGAGCTTGTGCGGATCGTCCATGAGGCTGATCAGCATGAAGATCTCATCGCCCAGCTTGTAGCTGCGGGCGGTTGGAATAAAAATGCCACCGCCCTTCACGAACGGCATGTAGGCCGCGTATAGGATCGACTTCTCTTTGATGTTGAGAGAGATCGCGCCAGGTCGCGGAGGTCCGGTGGGTGGATCGACGGCCATCAATGCTCCAGCGCGCCTATTGCGCGCGCATAGCTCAGTGCCACTTTCTCGCACACCAGCCGCTGGTTGAGAGGATGCTCGAGATAGCGCAACTGAACGGTGAGGTCCTTCATGAGCTTCTGTAACTTCAACACATCGGAATTTACGGCAAGCTGCTCAAGGGGTTGAGCATAATCGGGGTTGTACCGGATTCTGCCCGCCAGGCGCAGCCCGATCAGATCCGCGCACCATTTGTACAGCAATCCGCAAAATGCCGCCACTTCGTCTGGTTCGATGGCCCTGGCGAGCACGCCAGGCTTCACGTCGAGATTGACGAGCAAGCGTGTAATGTCCGACCTGCGACGCCACAACGATGAGCGAGCCAACTCGGCCGCCGCGAGCGGTGCACCGCCTGCGTACGACAGAGGTACCTGCGGATCGGCAATGCCTTCTTCCCGCATCCATCCCAGAGCCTGCGCACTCGAAGGAGCTCGAAATTCCAGCCGGAAACATCGGCTGCGAATCGTCGGCAGAAGCTGCTGCGGTCGTGCGGAGACCAGCACAAACAATGTTCCAGGCGTCGGTTCCTCCAGGGTTTTCAACAGCGCGTTGGCGGCGCTTGGATGAAGCCGCTCTGCCGGGTTGATCAGGATTACCTTACGCCCACCGAGGTGTGGCGATAGTTCAATGAAGTCGCGCAGCTCGCGAATGCGATCGACCCCGATCACTCGGGAGGATGAGCTTGAACCCGTCGGGGGCGCGCCCTCGCCGGCGGCTTCCTCGGGCACGCTCGCCTCGAGGACTCTTAGATCGGGATGTGTTGCGGCCATAAACAGTCGACAGGAATGGCATGTGCCACAAGCGTAATTTTCCGACGTGCGCGTTGCACACAACGCGGCTTGCGCAAGAGCTTCGGCAAAGCGAGCCTTGCCCAGACCAGCCGGACCGGCAAGGAGCAGCGCAGACGGCAGACCACCCTTCCCTTGCCAGGCGAGGCGCCATTTGTCTTTATTCCACTGTAAAACCATAGATATAGTATGTTTTTGTACGATTTAACTTTAAACTTAGCTCATAGCGTGATTATATTTATATCAAAATCTTAAGAGGTATTTCTCCAGTTTTTTCTGAATATCCGCTGGCTGACCGCAGGCGTCGGCAACGAAAAAGCGCTCAGGCTCGTCACGTGCACGCTGCAGGTATCCTTGCCGGACCCGCTCGAAAAACTCAGCCCGCTCTCGTTCGAACCGATCGGCCTCTCGACTCCCCGCTGTACGCTGGCGTCCTATCTCTACCGGCACATCTAGCAGTATCGTGAGATCGGGCCGCAGTGAGCCCTGTACCCACTGCTCCAGTATGCCGAGTTTGTTCAATTCGACACCGCTTCCATATCCCTGGTAAGCATAGGTGGCATCGGTAAAGCGATCGCAGAGCACGACTTTCTGATCGGCCAGCGCCGGCAGAATGACTCGCGCAAGGTGTTCGCGACGCGCGGCGAAGATCAGCAGCGCTTCGGTCTCCGCGTGCATCGCCTCTGCTGGATTCAAGAGCAGGGTGCGCAGCGCCTCGCCGAGCGCAGTGCCTCCTGGCTCGCGGGTCAACAGCACTGTCCTGCCCTGGCTCTCGAAAAATTCCCGGAGCCAGGTGAGCTGGGTGCTCTTGCCGGCGCCATCGATTCCTTCCAGGGTAATGAAGAGTCCGCGCATGCGTTTCAACGCTTCAGCTGATACTTTTGCACCGCTCGATTATGCTCTTCCAGCGTCTCAGAAAAATGCGAAGTGCCGTCACCCCGGGAAACGAAATAAAGCGCTCCGCTTTCCGCAGGGGACATCGCAGCGTCGAGAGAAGCTTGGCTGGGCAGCGCAATCGGCGTGGGTGGCAAGCCGGCTCGTGTGTAAGTGTTGTACGGTGCGTCCTGCAGCAGATCGCGTTTGCGCAGATTGCCATCGAAGGCAGCACCCAGCCCGTAGATGACGGTAGGATCCGTTTGCAGCCGCATACCGCGCTTCAACCGGTTCACGAACACCGCCGCGATCAGGCGACGGTCCTCTTGGCGCCCGGTTTCTTTCTCGATAATCGAGGCCATGATCAAGGCTTCGTAGGGTGTCGCATAAGGCAATTCGGACCCGCGCTGATCCCAAGCCGACTGCAGTCGTGCGTGCAGGGCCTGATAAGCGCGCGTCAGCACCTGCAAATCGCTCGCGCCGCTGTTGAAGCGATAAGTATCAGGAAAGAACAGTCCCTCGGGATGTGTTTCAGGGGCGTTCAACCGGCGCAGGATCTCCGCGTCGGCGAGGCCGGCCGTCTCATGCCGTACCGCCGGACTTGCATCCAAAGCTGCGCGCAGTTCCGCAAAAGTCCAGCCCTCGATGAACGTGATCTCAGCCATCAGCACATCCCCGCGAGCGAGCTTCTGAATCAGCGCGATGGGGCTGATGCTCTCGGGCAGCTCATAGATACCCACTTTGATGGTTCCCGCTCGACCCTGCATGCGGCCGAGCGCAATGAAGCTGACGCGCTCGTGCAGGACACCGGCGCTCACCAGTTGGCGGGCAACGCTGCGATAGCTCGCTCCCGGCCCGACCTGCAACTGACGCACGCCTTCCGGAATGGATAACGGCGTAAAGGCGAAGTAGAACAACCAGGTGAGCGCCAGGCAAACCACGGCAGCGCTCAGGACGAGTGCACGTTTGAACCAGAAGAACGTTCCGCGCGGGGGCGTCGTTTCGTCCTTTGCGGATCGATAACGGTTATTGGCTCGTGCCATGAGTCGTCATCGCAGCACGTGTCGTGCCCAGCGGGGCCCGCCGGTCTGGCAACAACACATCCAGCCGATACGGTGGCCGCAACGCCCGCCAGTCAGTCGTTGAAGCGACGGAACACCAGCGTCCCGTTGGTGCCGCCAAAACCGAAGGAGTTGGACAACGCCGCCTGTATCTTCATCTCACGCGCGTGGTGCGGCACGTAGTCGAGGTCGCACTTAGGGTCGATGTTGAAGATATTGATCGTCGGAGGGGCGATCTGATTTCGTACCGCGAGCGCGGTGAAGACCGCTTCGATGCCCCCGGCCGCGCCCAGCAGATGGCCGGTCATGGACTTGGTGGAGCTCACCGCGATCTTCGGTGCGTGAGACTTGAAGCAGCTATGTATCGCAATGGTCTCGGCGATGTCGCCCAGCGGAGTAGAGGTGCCATGAGCGTTGATGTAGTCGACTTCGTCGGCGTTGAGCTGTGCGTTGCGCAATGCATGGACCATCGCACGCGCTGCGCCCTCGCCATCCTCACAGGGCGCCGTCATGTGATGCGCGTCCGCGCTCACGCCGTATCCTGACAGCTCGCAGTAGATCTTTGCCCCGCGCTGCTTTGCGTGCTCCAACTCCTCGAGCACGATTACACCGGCACCCTCACCCAGCACGAAGCCGTCGCGATCACGATCCCAGGGACGACTCGCGGTGCCAGGATCATCGTTGCGCGTGCTGAGTGCGCGCATCGCAGCGAAGCCGCCCAGACCGAGCGGCGACAGCGAGCCTTCCGAGCCCCCGGCCACCATCACGTCCGCATCACCGTACTCGATAAGACGCATCGATTCCCCGATACAGTGATTAGCCGTAGTGCACGCGGTTACCATCGCGAGGTTCGGGCCCTTCAGCCCGAACATGATGGAGAGGTTGCCCGATATCATGTTGATGATCGCACCAGGGATGAAGAACGGCGAGATCTTGCGCGGCCCGTGCTCCATCAGCGTGCGATGGGTTTCTTCGATCATCGGCAAGCCGCCGATGCCCGAGCCGATATTGATGCCGATGCGCTCTGCATTGGGCGGCGCGGGCTGCAGACCAGCATCGCCTATCGCCTCGATGGCGGCGGCCATTCCGTAATGAATGAAGACGTCGAAGCGGCGTGCTTCCTTGGGGGACAGCACCTTGGCGACGTCGAACCCCTTGACTTCACCGGCAATCTGCGAAGCAAACAGGGCGACATCGAAGCGGGTAATCCGGGTGATGCCGGACTTGCCCGCCACGATGTTGGACCACGCTTCCTGCACGCTGTTACCGGCCGGACAGACGGTACCCAAACCGGTAATAACGATTCTACGTCTGGACAACTGTGCTCCGCAGCCAGGTCTGCTTGGCGCTACTGTTTGAGGTGGACGTTGATGTAGTCGATGGCTTGCTGCACCGACGTGATCTTCTCCGCCTCCTCATCCGGGATCTCGCACTCGAACTCCTCCTCCAGCGCCATGACCAACTCGACGGTGTCCAGCGAGTCGGCTCCCAGGTCGTCAACGAACGTGGACTCCGGCTTGACCGTCTCTTCGTTCACTCCCAATTGCTCGGCCACGATCTTCTTCACGCGTTGCTCAACGGTTTCCATCAAGTTCCCTTCCTGGTTAGCAGAATGAGTGGCGCAATTGAAGGACATTGCTTTGAGATGCCACCCCCTTTTAAGCTGGGCGCAGTGTTCTTGTTGGGCGCCGTAAGACAAACCAATATGTTATCAAATTTGACAAGCCAGGGTGGCGTGCGCGGATACGAGCCGGCGCTCAGCGCATCAGCATGCCGCCGTTCACATCCAGTGTTGCCCCGGTGATATAGCTCGCCGAGGCGGAGGCGAGAAACGCGACCGCCGCAGCCACCTCCTCAGCTCTACCGAAACGCCCGAGCGGAATGTGTTGAACGGCCGCTTCGCGTGCAGCTTGCGGCAGAGATTTGGTCATGTCGGTTTCGATGAATCCCGGCGCTACACAGTTGACCGTGACGTTGCGGCTGCCGATCTCGCGCGCGAGTGACTTGCTGAAACCGACCACGCCCGCCTTCGCCGCCGCATAGTTGGTCTGCCCGGCATTGCCCATTTCACCCGAGACCGACACGACGTTGATGATGCGCCCTTCGCGCGCTCTCACCATGTCGCGCACACACAGTCGGCACAGGCGGAACACGGCGGTCAGGTTCGTGCTCAGGATATCGTCCCATTCTTCGTCCTTCATGCGCATCAGCAGGTTGTCCCGAGTGATTCCGGCGTTGTTCACGAGCGCGTAGATGCGTTCGAATTGAGTTTGTACTTCCTCCAGCACTTGCTGCATCCGGCTTTCGTCCGCAGCCGCCACATCGAGAACAAAACCTCGCCCCCTGATGCCACGCTCGCCCAGCACCTGGGTGATACGTTGCGCGCCTTCCTCGGTGGTGGCCGTGCCCGCGACCGTGGCGCCCATTGCACCCAGCTCCAGCGCGATCGCCTGACCTATGCCTCGGCTGGCCCCGGTGATGAAAGCGAGCTTTCCCTGCAATGAGCTCATGGCGCTTCAGCGGTTGGCTGTCTCGATCAACTCGGTAAGCGACTGCGCATCTTTGAGCGCCGCCGTCTTCAATTCGGGGGCTGCACGACGATTCACGCCGGTCAACACTCCCCCCGGTCCGCACTCCACCACCTGCGCCGCGCCCATCGCGGCCATCGCCTGCACGATCTGCAGCCAGCGTACGGGGTTATACAGTTGGCGCATCATGGCATTGCGGATGCGATCCGGCTCGCTTTCGCGTGCAGCGTCGACATCGTTCAGGAAAGCGATCGAGGGCGCGCGTACCCGCAACGACTGGATCGACTCGCGCAGGCGCTCCGCGGCAGGGCGCATGAGACTGCAGTGAGACGGGACACTCATGGCGAGCAGTACCGTGCGCTTGGCTCCGCGCGCCTTCGCGAGCTCGATGGCTCGATTCACGCCCGACGTATTGCCAGCGATCACGATCTGCCCTGGAGAATTGTAGTTTGCCGCCTCAGCGACCCCGAGTGAAGATGCTTCCTCGCATACAGCGCGCACGGCATCATCGTCCAAGCCGAGGATTGCGGCCATGGCGCCCTGCCCTGCTGGAACGGCTTCCTGCATGACTTGCGCGCGCAGCCGCACGAACTTCATCGTCTCGGCAAAATCGAGCACGCCCGCGGCAACCATCGCAGTGTATTCGCCGAGGCTGTGCCCGGCGACCACGATGGGATCAGGACCGCCCAACGCTTTCCATGCCCGCCATAGAGCAATACCCGCAGCCAGCATGACCGGTTGTGTGTTGATGGTCTTTTCCAGCTCCTCGGCAGGCCCGTCGCGGACCAGCGCCCACAGATCCAGCCCCAGGGCTTCGCCGGCGATATCGAAGGTCTCGCGCACGGCCGGCAGCGACTCGAAGGGCGTCATCATGCCAACCGACTGGGAACCTTGCCCGGGAAACGCCAACGCCAATGTCATGCCGCGCTCTCCTTCAGCCCCATCGCACCAACGTCGCGCCCCAGGTGAAACCGCCGCCCACCGCCTCGAGCACCACATGTTGTCCGGGCTGGATGCGGCCGTCGCGCACAGCCTCATCGAGCGCCAGGGGGATAGACGCCGCCGAGGTGTTGGCATGGCGATCCAGGGTTACGACGACGTGATCCATGGTCAGTCCAAGCTTGCGCGCAGTGGCCTCGATGATGCGTAGATTGGCCTGGTGCGGTATCAGCCAGTCGATCGCCGCCTTTTCCATCTGGTGCCTGGAAAGCAACTCCTCGACCACCTCTTCCAGAACACGTACGGCAAACTTGAATACAGCATTGCCCTCCATGGTGACGAAGGGCGTTCCGCGCACCGAACCGCCGCAGACCTGCCCAGGTACCGAGAGCATCTTGGTATAGCCGCCGTCCGCATGGAGGCAACTTCCCAGGATCCCCGGGGTTTCGCTGCCAGCGAGCACGACGGCACCGGAGCCGTCGCCAAACAGCACACAGGTACCGCGGTCGTGCCAATCGAGAATACGTGAGTACACCTCTGTGCCCACCACCAGTGCATACTGGCACTGGCGTGATCGCACGAACAGGTCGGCAATGGTCAATGCATATATGAAGCCGCTGCACACCGCCTGCACGTCGAAACACGGAAAGCCGCGCGCGCCCAGCTTGGATTGAAGAATGCACGCGGTGCTGGGGAAAATCATGTCCGGCGTGGTGGTCGCTACGATGATCAATCCGAGCTGTTCGGCGCCGATGCCCGCCGCGACGAGCGCCTGCCGGGACGCAACCAGCGCCAGGTCGCTTGCATTCTGCTCATCGGCGGCGATGTGACGCTGCCGAATTCCAGTACGCGTGAAGATCCACTCGTCGCTGGTATCCACCAGCCGCGCAAGGTCGTCATTGGTGAGCATCTTGTCGGGTAGATAGCTGCCGGTGTCGACGATTCTGGCGTGCATCTAGACCGCCTTCTCCGCTTTTTCGTTGAGCTCGGGCAAGCGCTCTTCGATCCGCTGCAGCATGCCGCTGCGGGCCTCCTCCCAGGCGCGATTGATAGCCACTTCGAACGCGAAGCTGTCGGCCGAGCCATGGCTCTTCACCACGATGCCGCGCAGGCCGAGCAGGCTTGCACCATTGTAGCGGCGCGGATCCACACGCATGCGAAAGCGGTTGATGACGGGAAGTGCGATCAGGCCGCGCAGCTTGGTGAGCCAGTTGCGAGTGAATTCCTCCCGCAGCGAGTCACGCAGCATGCGGGCGAGCTCTTCGGAGCCTTTCAGAAACACGTTGCCCACGAAGCCGTCACAGACGATGACGTCGGTCGTGCCGCGGTAGATGTCGTCACCTTCCACGTTGCCGTAGAAGTTGAGGCTGCTCGCCTTCAGCAGTTCCGCGGCCTGCTTCACGACCTCATTGCCCTTGATCTCTTCGGAACCGAC
Source organism: Gammaproteobacteria bacterium (assembly GCA_041499435.1). Taxonomy (GTDB): domain Bacteria; phylum Pseudomonadota; class Gammaproteobacteria; order Burkholderiales; family SHXO01; genus SHXO01. The sequence continues at coordinate 2,304 of JBGQKF010000017.1, read as the reverse complement.
ATTAAGCAGGCCCACGCTCGGCCTGTCAGTCTGTTCGACCAGCCCGAACAGCACAGAGCCCATGATACTGAACTGCAGCAAGTGCAACGGGCTGCAATCGACGTTCGCGCCGAGGTCGAGCATGAGGGTGCGACCGCGGCGCGTGGGCAGCATCGAAGCGATCGCAGGCCGCTCGACCCCAGGAAGCATTTTCAGCACGAAGCGCGAAATCGCCATCAAGGCGCCGGTGTTGCCGGCACTCACACAGGCGTCCGCCTCGCCGCTCTTGATGAGATCGATTGCCACGCGCATGGATGAATCGCGCTTACCGCGTAAAGCGGTGGCAATAGATTCGTCCATGGCCACCACCTCCGAGGCATGCTGCACGCGGACACGAGCATCCGCGCTCAAGCCGGCCGCCTTCATTTCAGCGCGCACCAGCGGCTCTTGCCCTACGAGGATGATCCTGGCTTCCGGAGTGCGCGCGAGAAAACTTGCCGCAGCAGGGACGGTGACATGGGCACCGTGATCACCGCCCATGGCATCGAGCACAATCGTGACGTCCATTCAGACGGACATCCTGTGCAGCTCTTGCAACGGTGCTTCCGGCACTCGCGGGAGATCCCCACAAAGCTGCCCCGAACGGATCAGCACCGGAATGGGCTTCACGGCGTAGCGCGGGCGGCTTTACTCTTCGCGATTCTTGACGACCTTTTTGCCTCGGTAATAGCCGGTAGGGCTGACGTGGTGGCGCAAATGGACCTCGCCCGATCCCGGTTCTATGGCGATCGCAGGCGCGGACAGCGCGTCATGCGCGCGACGCATGTTCCTGCGGGAAGCCGACTTCTTGTTTTGCTGAACTGCCATTGCGTTTGCTCCTTGGTTCGAAAATTTCTGGGTTCTGAGCTGCTCGCCAGCAGGCTCAGAGCAAAAGTGCAATTTTAAGTCCGTTTCAGCTGCGAGAGCACAGAAAAAGGCGAAGCCAGCGTCGAATCGACCTCGCCCTCGGGCCGTGCTTCGCACGCGCCGTCGGCATGCCGCGGGGCGATGGGGAGCGACAGCATCACTTCCTGATCGATGAGATCCATCACGTCGAGCGCAGGGACCAACGGAATGGCGTCCACATCGTCATCCTCGTCTGCAACCGAATCGAGCTCTCCGAGGTCGCGGCTCAACACCAGCGTGCGCGCCACGTCGAGCTTGAGCCGCAAGCGCTCCATGCACCGCTGACAAGCTACGCCCAGATCGACCGTGAGCTCGACGCGCAACGCCGGCTCGTCCTTGTGCGTGAGCAAGCCTTTCACCACATAGTCGACTACGCCCTGCTCGTCGAAGAGCTCCTGTGCGAGCCTCGGCAAGCATGCAGGCGACACGCTACCGGTTAGATGGCCACCATCCCGGGCAAAACGCGCAGGATCGATCGTACCGGACACGCCAGGCGCCGGGTTACCATGCGCTGTTCGAGGCTTGGCCATTATTGCGGTTTCATTGACGTGCCAACACGGCACAAAAATGCTTTGCCGTCTGCACGTAAACCGCGCATGGTAGAATTTTTGCGCTGCCCTGTCAAAACGTTATATAGCCGCACCCGGCGCGCCAACCGCAAGCGCCAATCGGACCGTTATTCCTATGCTGGTTCTGGCTTCGACATCCCGCTATCGGCGCGAGCTGTTGTCGCGCCTGCGTCTGCCCTTCACCGCCTTTTCGCCGGATGTAGACGAAACGCCAGGTGCGGGAGAAGCGCCTGAGCACACCGCGCTGCGCCTGGCCGCAGCGAAGGCACGCGCTGCGGCGCGCGCGTTCTCGGACGCGTTGATCATCGGTTCCGATCAAGTTGCCGAGCTCGACGGCGTGCGGTTGGACAAACCAGGCAGCCATGAAAAAGCGCGCGAGCAACTGTTCCGCGCCAGTGGGCGCGAAGTCGTATTTCACACGGCCGTAGCGCTGCTGCGTTCGTCCTCCGGCGAGATGCTCACCGCTATTGTGCCTACCGTGGTGCGCTTCAGAACAATGATCGGCGCGCAGATCGAAGCCTATCTCGAGCTGGAGCACCCGTATGACTGCGCCGGCAGCGCAAAGTCGGAGGGGCTCGGCATCGTGCTGCTCGAGCGCATCGCGGGCGAAGATCCCACGGCATTGATCGGTCTGCCTCTGATCGCGCTCAGCTCAATGCTCCAGCAATTCGGCCTGGACGTGCTGGCCGCGGACGCGAGACCCGCTTGAGCCCGGGAGCTCTCTTCATCATTCCTGCGCCTCTCGGCGATTCCGGTACGGTCACCGTGTTGCCCGACGCGGTGCTTGCGACGGTCCGCAGTCTCGAAGGCT